>CAYSJF010000007.1:0-37541 GCA_964431265.1 uncultured Alistipes sp.
TCACGCTCGTGAACCTCAACGACGGCGCCATCCCCACCAAGGAGCAGGCCGAGGTGCTGGCCGGCAACGACGAAGCTGCCAAGGCCGCTTTGGCCAAGGAGTTCGGTCTGACGGTGGCTTATGGTCTGAACACGCTGCAGAAGGATATCAAGTACGGCGATCTGATGGAGCCGATGGCCAACAACTACAAGAAAGTGACGACCGTCGTCGACAAGACCGACCTGCTCTACGCGATCAATTCGTCGGTCGTGACGAAGAAGAACGAGCGTAAGGCCGACCTCGGCGAGTTCAAGAACAACGTCGACAAGAATTTGCAGAACGATCGTGCCACGCAGAACATCGCCGTGAAGGGTTATGCTTCGCCCGACGGCCCCGAGAAGTTCAACGACAAGCTCTCGAAGGCTCGCAGCGAGTCGGGTAAGAAGGTCGTCGCCAAGCTGCTCAAGAAGACGGGTCTCGATGTCGACGCCGCCGCTTACGGCGAGGACTGGGAAGGCTTCAAGGAGCTGGTCGAGAAGTCGGATATCAAGGACAAGAACCTCATTCTCCAGGTATTGAGCCTCTATAACTCGCCCGCACAGCGCGAGAACGAGATCAAGAACATGTCGTCGGTATTCAACGAGCTGAAGAGCGACATCCTGCCCGAGCTGCGTCGTTCGCAGATCGTCAACACCACCGACATCCAGGGCAAGACCGATGCCGAGATCATGGCCGCTTACCGCAATGGCGACGAGCTGACCGTCGAGGAGTACCTCTACGCTGCCGAGACGCTGGCCAACGGTGCCAACGAGCAGGTCGCTATCCTGACCGTCGCTGCCAAGAAGTATAACGATGCCCGCGTATACAACAACCTCGGTGTCGCACAGACCAACGCCGGTCAGAAGGCCGAGGCGCTGAAGTCGTTCGAGAAGGCTGCCAAGCTGGATTCGTCGAAGGAGCTGAACAAGAACCTGCTGCTTGCGAACCTGGCCAACGGCAACACCGCCGAGGCCAAGAAGTATGCCCAGTCGGCCGACGCCGAGGCCAAGGCTGCCATGGCTGCCGCACAGGGCGACTACAAGGCTGCCGCCAACACGCTGGAGGGTTACAACGCCGCCGTCGCTTCGGTGATGAACAACGACCTGGCTGCCGCCAAGAAAGCCATTGCCAAGGATAACTCGGCCGATGCCGATTACCTGCGTGCCGTCATCGCTGCCAAGGAAGGCGATCTGAACACGGCCGATGCACAGCTCAAGAGCGCCGTTTCGAAGAACCCCGCTCTGGCCGAGAAGGCTGCCAAGGATGTCAATCTGAAGGCTTTGCGCAAGTAAATTCCGACAGGAATTCGAAAAAGAGGCTCGGATCGGGTGATCCGGGCCTCTTTTATTATAGACCGGTATTATATAGACCGGTTTGCGGCTTGTCCGGGAGAATTTTGCAGCGAGGCCCCTTTTTTGCAACGGAAAGAGAAAATATTCGCCCGAAAAACTTGCGACGTGAAAATTTTTCCTACTTTTGTAAAAACAACCGACCTATGGAATATGCAAACCATCTGAACGAGTACGCTCCGGCGTGGAGCACTGCCGAAGTCGACGAGCGCATCGCCCGCATCCGGAAGATCGCCGAACGCAACCATAATGCGGAGGTTTACAAGTTTTGTTATTCGGCGATCGACCTCACGACTTTGTCGTGCAACGATTCGGTGACATCCGTGACGGAGTTCGCCCGCAAGGCTGCGGAGTTCTACGTGAAGTATCCGCATATTCCCAATGTCGCTTCGATTTGCGTCTATCCTGCGTTCGTCGAGACCGTGGGGCTGGCCGTCGACGGTACGCCCATGCGCATCACTTCGGTGGCGGGCGGTTTCCCTGCGGCGCAGACGTTCCTGGAGGTCAAGGCTCTGGAAGTGGCCATGGCTATCGAGAACGGCGCCGATGAGATCGACATCGTCCTGAACGTGGGCCGCATGCTCACGGGCGAGTACGACGAGGCGGCCAACGAAGTGGAGGTGATCCGCTCGGAGATGGACAGCGACGTAGTGCTGAAAGTCATCATCGAGTCGGGTGCGCTGAAGAGTCCCGAGCTGATCCGCAAGGCGTCGCTGCTGTCGATGTTCGCGGGCGCCGATTTCATCAAGACCTCGACCGGCAAGATCGACGTGGCGGCGACTCCCGAAGCTGCGATCGTGATGTGCGAGGCGATCCGCGACTACCATGCCAAGACGGGCCGCAAGGTGGGCTTCAAGGCCGCGGGCGGCGTCCGCACGGCCGAAGACGCAGCGCTCTACTATACCATCGTCGAGGAGACGTTGGGCCAGGAGTGGCTGACGACCGACCTGTTCCGCATCGGAGCGTCGTCCGCAGCGAACAACATCCTTTCGGCCATCGAAGGCAAGGAAGTGAAATATTATTAGGAATCTTACGGTTCCGACTTACAGGCGCTCTTCGGGTAGACCGGGGAGCGTCTATTTGTTTGGAAAAGTCGGGAAGCAAGGCTGCTCGAAAGCGTGCGGGCAGGCATTGGAGATTCGGTGGGCGAATCGGCTGACAGCCCTCTGCGGAAGCGTTTTTCTACTTGTTGAGCTGCTCCAGCGGATCGGGACACTCGATCGAATCGGGCATGTCTAAATAGTCTTCGTATTCGCCGTTGGCGTTCTTTTTCGCCCGGCGGATCGGACTCTCGTCGTCGGACGCAGCGCGGGACGGCACGACCGCCCTGCGGGATGCGGAAGACATGGGTTGCGAGGCCTCGGAAGATACGGCGGGCATTGCGCTCGGGTCGGCTGCCGGTTCCGCTTCGGCGTCTGCCGGGGCGTCGGTCGTCAGGGCGGTGCGCAGACCTGAAACTTTGGGCACGACCGAGCGGATGAGGTGCGTGACGCCGGGTTCGTCGTCCCAGATCATCGAGCGGTAGTTGCCGCGTCCGAGGATCGTCAGCACGATGGTGCCGAGGACTGCGGCGGAGAAGAGCATTCCGAGTAGTTTCTTAATCATCGTTTCGGGAGGCGTTTAAAACTCCGAGGGCACGCATCACGACGTTGTCCACCGGATAGATGTTGGCATAGAAACCCGTATCTTCGAGCCGCGTGTTGCGGCCGATGTAGGCTTTGAGCTGCGCTTCGATCAGCCGTCGCGAACGGGCGATGTCGGCCGGGCGCGGCGCCACGCCCTTGCGGGCCGCGTAGCGGATGAAATCGTCGACCAGCCGTTTGTCGCCGTCGAGCAGCGCGCGCAACTCGTCGAGGTTCGTCACGGCATTGAGCGCCTGTCGGTGGCGGTCGGCGTATTCGATCGTGTAGCGATAGAGGATGTTGCGGCCTACGACTTCGACGAAATATTGCGTCACGTCGGTCGTGTCGGCCGGCACGAAGATGTCGGGCATGATGCCTCCGCCGCCGTAGACCGTCTTGCCGCCCGGCGTGGTGAAGCGCAGCGAGTCGGCGAAACGGATGCTGTCGGCCGAGAAGAATTCGTTGTTGCGGAAGCGGTTGGCGAGGTCTTCCTCATAGCTGCGGTCGTCGCCGATGGTGTAGGGTTTCTGGATCGAGCGGCCCGTGGGCGTGTAGTAGCGCGCCGTGGTGAGCCGCAGGGCCGAACCGTCGGGGAACGGAATCTGCTGCTGCACCAGCCCCTTGCCGAACGAGCGGCGGCCGATGATCGTGCCGCGATCGTTGTCCTGCAGGGCACCGGCCAGAATCTCGCTTGACGAAGCGCTCGCTTCGTCGATCAGCACGGCGACCTCCATGTCCTGCGCTGTGCCCTTGCCGTCGGCATATTGGCGCAGCTGTTCGTGGTTGCGGTCTTCGGTGTAGACGATCAATTGATCGGCATGCAGGAATTCGTTGGCCACGGCGATCGCCTGGTCGAGGAAGCCGCCCGAGTTGCCCCGCAGATCGAAGATGATCCGGTCGACGCCCTCGGCCCGCAGCGCAGCCAGCGCCTTGCGGAACTCGGCGGAGGTGGTGCGGGCGAACTGTCCCAGCTTGATGTACCCCGTGGTGCCGCTGATGCGGAACGCCGCTTCGATGCTTTTGATCGGAATCGTGCCGCGCACGACTTCGACCGGCACCAGTCCGTCGATCCCCTGTCGTTGGAGGCCGAGGCGGACGGTGGTGCCCCGCGGGCCGCGCAGACGTTTGACGATCCGGTTCTGCGGAATTTTCCGACCCGCAACCAACGAATCGTCGATCTCGATGATGCGGTCGCCCGCCTTGATGCCGGCCTTGTCGCTCGGGCCTTGGGCGATGACGTTGAGCACGATCACCGTGTCGGTGGCCATGTTGAAGACCACGCCGATGCCGTCGAATTCGCCTTCGAGCGGCTCGTTGAGCGCCGTCATTTCCTCCGCGGGGATGTAGATCGAATGGGGATCGAGTTCTTCGACGAGTCGCGGGATAGCATGCTCGGCCAGCGAATCGAGCGAAATGGGATCGACATAGCGGCTTTCGATCAGTGCAAGCGTCTGCGTGAGCTTGTTCGAGGTGAACGCCGTGTGCAGCAGGATGTTGCGCAACCGCGAAGCGGTATTGCGGCGTCCGGCATGGAAACCCATTGCCAGGCCCGCTGCGAGTACGGCGGCCAGCAGCAGCGGAAAGAGGACGTTATGTTTCGAAAGGCGGAACATTATTTGTTCTTGAAGGTGTAGGCCAGGCCGACGCTCAACAGCGTCTTGGTCTGCACGTCGATGTTCTGCGCGCGGTTGTAATACAGCTCGAAACTCAACGTCGTGGAGAGGTATTTCGTGGCCTTGATGTCGATCGTGTTGGTCCAGCGCACGGTGGGGTGGATGGCCAGATGGGGTTTCTCCTTGATGTTCTTGTCGCCCTGGTTCCAGGCCTGTTCGGCGTCGAGATAGTCGTGGTAACTGCGGTATTTGTTGGCCTGGCCGATGTCGGAGATCCAACCGTAGAACGAGAAGATCATCGTACGGTAGCGCAGGAATCCCGATTTGCCGAACGTGCGGTCGAAGTCGATCTGCACCGAGGAGCCGCCCTCGTATTTCGAGGTTTTGTCGGGGTCTTCGATACCGTAGGCGAAGCCGTTGGTCTTGCGGATCAACTCGCTTTCGGCGAACGTGCCGCTGAGGGCGATGGGCGAAATGTTGACCACGATCGGGAACTTCTCCTTGGGACACTTGTAGGTTACACCGAGTGAAACGTCGAGGTAACCCGGCGTCATGAACTTGCTCTTGAGGTGCTCGCGGCGCTGCTCGGTACGCGACTTATAGCCGTTGACGAACTGGCTGCGGAACTTGACGATAGCACCGTACGACCAGTTTTTCGACATCTTGAACGACGGGGCCACCGACAGGTCGAATTCGTCCTGGTTCTTGAACCAGATGCCGTTCTGATCCATGATCTTGTTGCCGTTCTCGTCGACCATCCCGTTGCCGTCGGCATCGAGCCGCTGGGTTTCGACCTTCATGCGGTTGTAGCCGAACTTGGCGATGAACTTGGTCTCGACCGAAAAGAGGTTCTTGGTGAACGTATGGTTGAGGAACAGATTGGCGGTCAGGGCGATCGAGTTGTCACCGCCCGAGACCTTGATCCACGGATCGTTGTACGCGGTGAGCGCTCCCTGCAGGCCGCCGCCGAATTCGAGGGTGTTGCGCTCCTTGCGGATCGCGGCGCGCTCGGCGCGGTAGCGGGCGCGGCTGAAATATTCGGCGTCGACCGACGTGGGCTTCACGGGGTCGTGGAACGTGATGTTTTCCTGCCGGGCGTTCACCTCGTCGATCGAGAACTGGGCCGAAGCCGGTGCCGTAACGACGAGCGCTGGTACGAGCGTTGCAAACCAATAGAAAGACTTCATGCTGAAAATAAAAAACTTCTGTTCGGGCATTTCATTCCGCAAATTTATGAAATAATTTACAGAATACTTAACTTTGTCGGAAGTTAAAACATCAAAAAACGGGATTCGTGAAGTATTTCGGAGCACACGTGAGCGCATCGGGCGGTGTGGCCAACGCACCCGGCAACGCGCATGCCATAGGAGCCGCAGGGTTGGCTCTTTTCACCAAGAACCAGCGCCAGTGGATGGCCAAACCGCTTGCGGCGGGCGAGATCGAAGCGTTCCGCAAGGCCTGCGAAACGTATGGCTACGGGCCTGCGCAGATTTTGCCCCACGATTCGTATCTGATCAATCTGGGGCATCCCGAAGCCGAGGGGCTGGAAAAGTCGCGCGAGGCTTTCGACGACGAGATGCGGCGCTGCGAGGCGTTGGGTCTCGACCGGCTCAACTTCCACCCCGGGAGCCACCTCAACCGCATTTCCGAGACGGAGAGTCTCGACCGCATCGCCGCGTCGATCGACCGGGCGCTCGCATGCACGCACGGGGTCACGGCCGTGATCGAGAATACGGCCGGCCAGGGTTCGAACCTGGGCTTCCGTTTCGAGCAGCTGGCCTACATCATCGATCGGGTGCAGGACAAGTCGCGCGTGGGCGTCTGCATCGACACCTGCCACGCTTTCGCGGCGGGCTACGACCTGCGCACGGCGGCGGCCTGCGACGCTACGTTCGCCGAGCTGGATCGGGTCGTGGGGCTGCGCTATTTGCGGGGCATGCACCTCAACGATGCGATGAAACCTCTCGGCAGCCGGGTCGACCGCCATGCCCCGCTGGGCGACGGCGCAATCGGCTGGGAGTGTTTCCGCTACATCGCGCGCGACAGTCGTTTCGACGGGATTCCGCTCATCCTCGAAACCCCCGACGAGAGCCGCTGGCCCGCCGAAATCGCTGCGCTGAAAAGATTCGCCGAAGCATAGAAATAGAAACGGCGTCGGAAAATGCAGGCGGTGATCAGTACGGTATTTCTGCGGGTGCGGGAGTCGTTGCGGCCCCTGCAGCGAATAGCGAGTCGCGTCAGAGCTTCGACCCGAGTCGATCCAAACAGGTTCTTATGATCGCGGCGCTGTCGCGCACTTCGTCGTCCGTGATCGTCAGGGGCGGCGAGATGCGGAATGCCGTGTCGCAGTAGAGGAACCAGTCGCTCATGATGCCGGCCTCCTTGAACAGCTCCATGATGCGGTACAACGGTGCCGACGCCCCTAACTCTACCGCCAGCAGCAGCCCCGCGCGGCGGATTTCCTGCACGGCGGGGTGGTCGCGCAACAACTCCTCGTACAACGCGCCCTTGCGCTCGACCTCCTCGACGATCCCCTTATCCGTCAGGTAGTTCGATGCTGCCAGACCCGCCGCGCAGCAGACGGGATGCCCGCCGAACGTGGTGATATGGCCTAATACCGGATCGACCTGGAGCGTATCCATGATTTCATGACGGGCGATGAACGCCCCGAGCGGCATGCCGCCGCCCAATGCCTTGGCCAGACAAACGATGTCGGGCACGACACCGTATCGCTGCATGGCGAACATCGTGCCCGTGCGACCCATGCCGGTCTGTATCTCGTCGAAAACGAGCAGGGCGCCCACTTCGTCGCAGCGGCGGCGCAGCGCTTCCAGATAGCCCGGCCGCGGCGGTCTTACGCCCGCTTCGCCCTGCACCGGTTCGGCCAGCACGCAGGCCGTGCGGCGGGTGATGCGCCGCAACTCGTCGAAATCGTTGAACTCGATGGCCTGCACGTCGGGCAGCAGGGGCCGGAATGCGTTTTTCCACTCCTCGCCCTCGGGGGCGCCCATCATGCTCATGGCGCCATGGGTGGAACCGTGGTAGGCGCGGCGCATGGAGATCAGCTCGGTGCGTCCGGTGAACCGTTTGGCCAGTTTCAACGCCCCCTCGACCGCTTCGGCGCCCGAATTGACGAAATAGACGCTCTCCAATCCTGCCGGCAGCAGCGAGACGATTTTAGCGGCATACTCCACTTGTGGCGTCTCCACCATTTCGCCGTAGACCATCACGTGCATGTAGCGCGCCGCCTGCTCCTGCACGGCCCGCACCACGGCGGGGTTGGCATGTCCGACGTTGCTCACCGAGACCCCGGCCACCAAGTCGTAGTAACGCTTGCCCTCGGGCGTGTAGAAGAATACCCCCTCGGCCCGTTCGACCTCGACCAGCATGGGCGACGGCGAAGTCTGGGCGACATGGGAAAGAAACTGTTTGCGCAGAATATTCATCGAAGGTGAAAAGTGAAAAATCGAAAGAGAAGGGCGGATATTGCAGTTATAAGGCGGGACTATGAGTCGAACGATTTATTGCGTCGTCTCCGAACTTTCGTTCCAGAATTTGCGGGGCATCGGCTACGCTGCGGTACATCCAGCGGTAGAGCGTTTCGGTCTGCTCGCGCGGGGTCATGGCCCAGTCGGTGCAGGCTTGCCGCATGCGCTGCGAGAGCAGGTAGATGAGGATCGCCGCCGAAGCCGAGACATTGAGGCTCTCGACCATGCCGCACATGGGGATGCGCAGGAATTCGTCGGCCGTGTCGCGCACCTCCTCGGAGATGCCGGCATGCTCGGTGCCGAAGACCAGTGCGAAAGGCCCGCGCCGGACGTCGAACGTTTCGGGCGTCGAGTCTTCGCGGTGGGGCGTCGTCGCCACGATGCGGTAGCCTTCGGCCTTGAGCGTGCGGAGTGCGTCGGAGGTCGAGGCGTGGCGGCAGACGTCGACCCAGCGGTCGGTACCGCGCACCACGGCCGCTGCGGGACGGAATGCGCAGAGCGTCTCGACCGTGTGCATGCGCTGCAGCCCGAATGCCTCGCAATGGCGGATCAGGGCGGCGGCGTTCTGGGGGTGGTAGGTGTTTTCGGCCAGCAGGGTCATGCGGAGCGTGCGTTGCGCCACGGTGCGGCGGAACAGCTCGACCCGCTCCCCGGTCATGAACTCCTCTAAACACGCGATGCGCTCCTCGTACCACGCCGTAGGTTTACTTTCGGTATTTGTCATCGTCGTCGAGCATTTTCAGATAACTTTCGTAGCGCATGGGCGAGATGTCGCCCTGCGCGACGGCCACCGCGACGGCGCATCCCGGTTCGTGGGTGTGGGTGCAGTTGTAGAAACGGCAGTCGCGGCCGATGCGCATCATCTCGGGAAAGTAGTGCCACAGCTCGCCGTCGTCGATGTCGATCAACCCGAAGCCTTTGATGCCCGGGGTGTCGATCACGTGTCCGCCTCCGGAGAGCGGATACATGGTCGAAAAGGTGGTGGTGTGGCGCCCCTTGCCGTGGCTCTCGGAGATTTCGCCCGTGCGGATGTCGAGCGCGGGGTCGATGGTTCGCACGAGGGTCGATTTGCCGACGCCCGAATTGCCCGAAATCAAGGTGGTGCGCCCCCGAAGCGACTCTTCTACCTCGGCGACTCCTTGTCCTGTGGCGGTAGAAACCGGCAATACCCGGTAGCCCGCAGCTTCATAGACGGAGCGGAATGCCGCGAGCGCCTCCGGCTCCTGCAGGTCGGTTTTCGAAAGCAGGATCGTGACCGGGATTTTGTAGGCCTCGCATGTCACCAAGAAACGGTCGACGAACTCCGGGGCCGTTTCGGGGTGGCGCAGCGTGACCATCAACAGCGCCTGGTCGATGTTGGCGGCGATGATGTGGGACTCTTTCGAGAGATTCGAGGCGCGGCGGATGACGTAGTTGGTGCGGGGTTCCACGGCGACGATGGCGTGGTCGCCGTTGTCGTCGCTCTCGCACGTCACGCGGTCGCCCACGACCACCGGATTGGTCGAGCGCACGCCTTTGAGTCGCAGCCGCCCTCGGATGCGGCAGCGCAGGGTCCCGCGGTCGGTCGCCACCTCGTACCAGCTGCCTGTGGCGCGGATCACCGTACCCGAAAAGATGCGTTCCATGGGGGCTATGCGTTTTGGAGTTTGTCGTCCGACAGCTGCACCGCATGCTCGGTCGCCCGCTCCAGCATGGGAAAGAGCGCCTCCGAAATCCGCAGCAACGGCCGATAGCTCACCGAAGAGTCGATGGTGCGCTGTTCGACGAGCGCATAGTTGTCGTTGAGCCGGTCGAACGCGGTGAGCAGCACGCTGACCAGCAGCAGGTATTTCACCGCGCAGGCCACGACGCCCAGCGCTATGTCGAGCCATCCGAAGCCGGCGAAGCGAAAGATGCGCCGCAACAGCCGTCCCGCCACGGCGATCGAGAGCACGGCACCCAGCAGCACGGCGACGAAACCGCCCGCCGTGCGCACCGACTCGTCGAGCCGCAGCCATTGGCCCACGACGGCGCCGTAGCGTGCGGCGAGCCACAGCCCGATGCCCAGAGCGGCCAAAGAGCCGATCTGCACGATGAAGCCCTGCCGCCACCCGTTCCAGACGGCCAGCCCGAGCACCAGGCAGACGATGAAATCGATCGTATTCAAAATTCTGAAACCGAAAAGATGCTCGTAAAGGTACGAAGAAGAGAGCGCAATGCCAAATTTATTTGAGCATTGCCGCCCAATACGGCTTTCGAGCCGCCCCTCCCCGGCGGAGGGCTATAAAAAACGCAAACAATTCGGTTTTGCATGGAGCTTATTCATATCTTCGTTTTAGACACTCACATTGCAAAAACAAGTTTACTTGCTTCTGCGCTCGATTTTTCGTATCTTTGGCTGACGCCTTAGATACTCCGGCCTCGGCAATACCCAAATAAATTTGGCATTGCGCTCGGCTCTTCGTATCTTTAACTTCGTTTTAGATACTCATGCTCGGCAAAATGCAAGCAAGCTTGCTTTTGCCCTCGCTTATTCGTATCTTTGACTGCGTCGAAGATACTCCGTCTCGGCATAACCAAGCTATCGCTTGCTTCTGCGCTCGACTTTTCGTATCTTTGGCGTCGCATCTTCGGTTATTATGTCGTCGGAACAGGATGAGTTGTTGAATCGGGTGGATTCGCCGCGGGAGTTGAAACGGCTCTCGCTGGAGGAGTTGCGCCGCTATTGCGACGAGCTGCGGAGTTACATCATCGAGGAGTGCTCGGTCAATCCGGGGCACCTGGCGTCGAGCCTGGGGGCCGTGGAGTTGGCTGCGGCGCTGCACTATGTCTACGACACGCCCGACGACCGGATCGTGTGGGATGTCGGACACCAGACCTATGCTCACAAGATCATCACGGGGCGGCGCCTGGCGTTCCGCGACAAACGCAAGTTGGGCGGTATCAGCGGATTTCCGCGCATGGCCGAGAGCCAGTACGACGCTTTCGGCGGCGGGCATGCCTCGGTGTCGATTTCTGCGGCGTTCGGCATGGCCAAGGCGGCCGAGCTGCGGGGCGAGAAGCGCAAGGTGGTGGCGGTCATAGGCGACGGTTCGATGACGGGCGGTCTGGCGTTCGAGGGGATGAACAATGCCGGGGCCAGCAAGAGCACCGATCTGCTGGTGATCCTCAACGACAACAACATGGCCATCGACCAGGCCACGGGTGCGCTGAAAAACTATCTGCTCAAAATCTCCACCTCCCACCATTACAACCGCTTCAAACAGCGATTGTGGAACCTCCTGTCGCATACCCCCCGATTGCTGCGGCTTTGTCGGAAGGCCGGCAACGCCGTGAAACTGGGTGTGCTGAACAACAGCAATCTGTTCGAGAGTCTCAATTTCCGCTATTTCGGCCCCGTCGACGGCCACGATCTGCCCGAGTTGGTGCGTACGCTGCGGGCGCTGCGCGACATTCCCGGCCCCAAGCTGCTGCATGCGATGACCGTCAAGGGCAAGGGCTATCTGCCTGCCGAGCACGACAAGCCGGTGTGGCATGCGCCGGGCCGCTTCAACCCCGATACGGGCGAGCGGATCGTGGCGCAGGGTGCGGCGGCGCGCTATCAGGATGTTTTCGGCGAGACGCTGCTCGAACTGGCCGGGCTGGATGCCCGGGTGGTGGGCGTGACGCCGGCCATGCCGTCGGGCTGCTCGATGAACCTGCTGATGCAGGCCATGCCCGAGCGGTGTTTCGACGTGGGGATCGCCGAGGGCCATGCCGTGACTTTCTCGGCCGGACTGGCTGCGGCGGGGATGGTGCCGTTCTGCAACATCTACTCGTCGTTCATGCAGCGGGCCTACGACAACGTGATCCACGACGTGGCGATCCAGGGGCTGCCGGTGGTGATGTGCCTGGATCGGAGCGGGCTGGTCGGCGAAGACGGGGTGACGCACCACGGACTTTTCGACCTGGCGGCGTTCGGGACGGTGCCGGGGTTGGTGATCGCGGCGCCGATGGACGAACGCGAGCTGCGCAACCTGATGTATTCGGCCCTGCAGGTCGGAGTTCCCTATATGATTCGCTACCCCCGGGGCAACGGGGCAGGTGCGGTGTGGCGCGGCGAGCCGTTCGAAGCGATGCCGACGGGTCGCGGCCGTAAGTTGCGCGACGGTGGGGATATCGCCCTGCTGACCGTCGGCACGGTGGGAAATGCGGCTGCGCGGGCGGCCGAACGGGCGGCTGCCGAGGGGATGGGTGTGGCGCACTACGATCTGCGTTTCGCCAAACCGCTCGACGAAGAGTTGCTGTCCGAAGTCGGACGACGTTTCGAGCGGGTCGTGACGGTCGAGGACGGGTCGCTGCGCGGCGGCGTGGGCGAAGCGGTGACGGCGTGGTTCAACGACCACGGATTCCATCCCGCCGTCCGGTCGCTGGGCGTGGACGACCGTTGGATCGAGCACGGCACCCCGGCACAGCTCCAAGCCCTCTGCGGCTACGATGAGGAGCACATCTATCGAAAGCTGAAAGAAGAATAAACGAAGCGGCGATTGCCGCCGGCAAACTCTGTCGAATCGGTTCGAGCCTTGCCGAAGCATCGCCCATTCGAGAAGCGGTCGATTTCTGGCAATCGACCTTTTATATGTGGGCTGGTTTGCGGGACACGGGCAAGAGATGCTGCGGCCTGCGCGGCACCTTTTTATTTTGTCATGCCACCGAACACGGGATTCCGAGAGCCTCGACGCGGGCGGCGATAGCTTGCAGCTCCTCGCGCGGCACTTTCTCGAGCGTGGGGCAGGGCGTGTCGCGGTCGAGCGAGTAGACCATCGCTTGGCGGGGGCGGATTTCGTCGACCAGACGCAGCCACGCGGCGACCTCCGTTTCGGTGGTGTTGTCGATGGGCAAGCCGTCGCATACGCCTCTCAAGAACATGGTTTGCAGGATCATTCGACCCTCGAAACGCTTCATCTGTTCAACGACTCCGCGCACGGTGTAGGCCGGGTTCTGCGGGTTGTCGATCCGGTGCGCCGTGGCGTCGAACGCCGAATCGAGCTTCAGGATGTTGTTGTCCACACGCAGCAGTGCACGCCGCACGTCGTCGCGGTGGAGCTGCGTGGCGTTCGACAGCACCGAGACCTTGGCCGCGGGACACAGGGCGTCGCGCAGGGCGAGCGTGTCGTCGATGACGGCTTCGAATTCGGGGTGCAGGGTCGGTTCGCCGTTGCCGGCGAAGGTGATGACGTCGGGCGGCATATGGTCGGCGACCATGCGGCGGAGCGTGGATTCCAACTGTTCCCGCACGTCGTCGCGGGCGTTGAAGCGTCGTGTGCCGGAGTGCTCGGCGTTCCAGCCGCACTCGCAGTAGATGCAGTCGAACGAGCAGAGTTTCGATTCGGTGGGCAACAGATTGACGCCCAGCGAAAGCCCGAGCCGCCGCGAATGCACCGGCCCGAAAACGATGTCGTGGAAAAGCGCTGTCATAGTGCGAAGGTAGGAAAAATTTCCGACAGCCGGAACGCTCCGTTCACCTCTTTTCCGATGGATCGGATTCGGTGCCGCAGTGCGATGCCGGGACATTCCCGGTGGCGGCCGGGTCGAGAAATAAGTATTTATACGTAGCGTCCGGTGTAAAAAAACGGCTATATTTGATCGGCAAATCGTATTTATTGATATTTTTGTTATATTTTTGCGTCGATATTTCGGAACGACACGGAAAAAACATCATAATTTAAAATTCAGAATATAGTATGGTTGATATTTTTGCACGCCTCGAAAAAAATGCAGGCGGACCTATCGGTCAGTACATGGGCTATGCCCACGGTTACTATGCGTTTCCCAAACTGGAGGGCGAAATCGGCCCCCACATGGTATTCCGGGGCAAGAAGGTGCTCAACTGGAGCCTGAACAACTATTTGGGCCTGGCCAACCTGCCCGAAGTGCGCAAGGCCGACGCCGAGGGTGCCGCCAAGTTCGGCATGGCGGCTCCGATGGGTGCCCGCATGATGAGCGGTCAGACCGTTTATCACGAGCAGCTGGAGCGCGAGCTGGCCGCATTCGTCGGCAAGGAGGATGCTTTCCTGCTCAACTTCGGCTATCAGGGCATGATCTCGATCATCGACTGCCTGCTCACGCCGCGCGACGTGGTGGTCTACGACGCCGAGGCTCACGCCTGCATCATCGACGGTCTGCGCATGCACAAGGGCAAGCGGTTCGTGTTCGGTCACAACGACATGGAGTCGCTGCGCCTGCAGCTGCAACATGCCACCGAGCTGGCCGAGGAGCAGAACGGCGGCGTGCTGGTCATCACCGAGGGCGTGTTCGGCATGAAGGGCGACCTGGGCAAGCTCGACGAGATCGTGGCGCTGAAGAAAGATTTCCAGTTCCGGCTGCTGGTCGACGATGCCCACGGTTTCGGCACGATGGGCGAGGGTGGTCGCGGCACGGCGTCGCATTTCGGCGTGATGGACGGCGTCGACGTGCTGTTCAACACGTTCGCCAAGTCGATGGCCGGCATCGGCGCATTCGTGAGCGGCCCGCGCTGGCTCATCAACCTGTTCCGCTACAACATGCGTTCGCAGCTCTATGCCAAGTCGCTGCCCATGCCTATGGTGATCGGTGCGCTGAAGCGTCTGGAGGTCATCCGCGAGCATCCCGAGTACCAGCAGAAGCTGTGGGAGATCGTGCGCGTGCTGCAAAGTAGCCTCAAGGAGAACGGTTTCGACATCGGCGTGACCAACTCGCCGGTGACCCCCGTGTTCCTGAAAGGCGGCGTTCCCGAGGCGACGAACCTGGTGGTCGACCTGCGCGAGAACTATGGCATCTTCTGCTCGATGGTGATCTATCCGGTGATCCCGAAGGGCGAGTTGATTCTGCGTGTGATCCCCACGGCGGCGCATACGTTGGAGGACGTGAAGGTGACGATCGACGCGTTCAAAGCCGTGCGCGAGAAGCTCGAAAGCGGTTACTACGCCAAGTTGCCGATTCCGATGCGTGCCGACGAGGGTTTCAAAGTACGATAAATACCGACTTGTTTTATGGAAATGCCGGCCTTCTGCAAGGAGGCCGGCATTTGTTATTTTTCCGGTTTTTTCGTTTTTGGGCCGATTTATTTTGCGGTTTGATTTTTTCGGCTTATATT
The DNA here is from genome assembly GCA_964431265.1 of uncultured Alistipes sp. Taxonomy (GTDB): domain Bacteria; phylum Bacteroidota; class Bacteroidia; order Bacteroidales; family Rikenellaceae; genus Alistipes. The sequence continues at coordinate 15,184 of CAYSJF010000007.1, forward strand.
TGCAGTCCCGAAACGAGAGTAATGCGGTTCTCGTGGCGGTATTTGCGGAAATAGCTCAGTTGGTAGAGCACAACCTTGCCAAGGTTGGGGTCGCGAGTTCGAGTCTCGTTTTCCGCTCCAAGGAAAGAAAAGGACAGCCTTAAAGCTGTCTTTTTTTGTTTTGTGTATCAATTATATACTGGATCGTTTTGTTTTTGCAGCATGGCAAGCGACTGCCGACAAAAGCACTTTTTTGTGCCGAATCGGGGTGCAGAAGCTGGATATGTCCTTGCGCTGCGAAATCCGTAATAGGGGTATTTCTGCCCGTAAGAATGGTATTGGATCGCAAGAGATTATGCACTACCTTTGTATTGCACCAAACAGAACGCGAAAAGTTGAACTTTTCCGTACACCGAGGGTAGAGGCGAACATGTTCGAGTTATGCCGAGACGAGAAAGGGAGTATGAATATGAATAACGTAATAGAGAGAATGCGGCACGGGGAGCGGATCGCGGAAACCGACCCCGATTTTCCCCGTCTGTGCGAGGAGGTGGAGAAGACACGGCAACTCGTCGGCGAGCTGAACACGGGCTACCATTCGCCCGACGAGGTGCGGGCGCTGCTCGAACGCATCTGGGGGCAGCCGCTGGATGCTTCGGTGCGCATGTTTCCGCCGTTTTATACCGCTTTCGGCAAGCTGACTCGTGTGGGCAAGGAGGTGTTCATCAACTTCGGCTGTACGTTTCTCGACCAGGGCGGCATCACCATAGAGGACGGCGTTTTCATCGGGCCGGGAGTCAAGATCGTGACGGAATACCACCCCGAAGAACCGGCCTTGCGGCACCGGCTGCTGGTGAAAACCGTGGTTATCCGTCGCAATGCGTGGATCGGCGCGGGAGCAACCGTTTTGCCCGGTGTAACCGTGGGCGAAAACGCTATCGTAGGCGCCGGGGCTGTGGTGACGAAAGACGTGCCCGACGATGCTGTCGTAGCGGGCGTGCCGGCCAAAGTGTTGAGAGCTATAAAGTTGCGGAGCGATGATTGAATCGATAGTCCGTTCGATCGGTATTGCGTTGTCCCTGTTGCTGCTCTTTGCCGATACGGCCGATGCGCGATCGGACAACGATAAAATCGAGAAAGAAAAATATCGAAAAATTAGCTCATCCGATGCCCATAACGGTGACCGAACCGAAACAAATAACAAACCATTGAAAACCAGTGAGGAACAAGCAGTGTGCTCCAAAGAGCCGATGAGCGTCGACGGTATCGTGCGGCTGTCGAAAATCGAGGTTTGCCCGGAGTATCTCGACGAATATATGCGATATGCCGTCGAAGTCGGCGAAATATCCTTGCGCACCGAGCCGGGCGTGCTGACCATGTACGCAGTGGCCGACAAAGAGAATCCGTGCCGCATCACCATTTTGGAGACCTATTCGAGTCGGGAGGCATACAAGGCGCATATCGCATCCGAACATTTCCAGCGCTACAAACAAGGGACGCTGCACATGGTCAAATCGTTGGTGCTGTCCGACCAGACGCCCCTCAACCCGGCGAACCGCATCATCAATTTCGTCGAATAGGCGATCGCCGACACTTGCTTTCCCAAGTGCCGGCGATCGTTTGCAGGTAAAGTTCTTTGGGTTATTCGCTTCCCGCTCTTCGGGCGTTCCATACGGTCAGCGCGCAGAGCATCGAGAGTACCGCCGATCCGATCCAGAACCAAGCGACCGTCGAAAAATCATAGGTGGCTACTTGGGCATCGAGCGTCTTGCCGCTTTGAATGGTGAAGCCGCTTACCAAGTCTTGCAGAGCGGCTCCCACATAACTGGCGATGCCGACGACGCCTAAAGCAGCACCCGAAGCCCGTTTCGATGCGATATCCACGGCCATCAAACCGCCGAGGAAGCAGATCAACGCCCCGATGGCCAATCCGAAGATGACCATGCTCACGGTATCGAGCCAGAAGCAATCGCGCGGGCCGAGCAGGAAAAGCGATAGCCCCATGACGTTCATCAGCCCGAAAATCAGGGCCGGCACATTACGACGTCCGCCGAAGAAACGGTCGGAGACCCACCCCGAAGCCACGGTGCCGATGATGCCGCATACCGAGCTGATCGAAATGATCGAGCTGGCTTCCAGATTGGTGTAGCCTTTGTTGGCTTCGAGGAAGAAGATGCCCCAACTGTTGACTGCATAGCGCGAAATATACATGAAGGCGCTCGCCAGGGCCAGCATCCATATCGCCGGATTGTGCAGCACCTCTTTCTGGCAGTCGCCCACTGATTTCGCGTCCTGTATGGTCGCCTGCTTGGGTCGGTCGCCTTGGAAAACGGCGATGGAGGGCAGGCCGCAGCTCTGCGGCGTATCGCGCATGAAGAGGGCCGGAATCAGGAATCCTAACAGACCTAGCAGACCCGCGCCGCGGAATCCCCATTGCCAGCCCCAGGCTGCGACGATCACGGCCGTGGCAATGAAGGTGATTGCTTCGCCGATGTTGTGGCTCGACGACCAAAGTCCGTAGAATGTGCCGCGTTCCTTGTCGCCGAACCAGCGTGAGAGCGCCACCACGCAAGGCGCTGCACCCATCGACTGCGTCCAGCCATTGACGGCCCACAGGACGAGAAATACGGCGAACGACGTGGTGAAACCCAGAATTAGGTTGACCAGCGCCGAGATGAGCAGTCCGGCCGAAAGGAAGCGACGAATGTTACTGCGGTCGGCCAGAAAACCGTTGGTGAACTTGCCAACGGCATAGGTAACGAAGAGTGCTGATCCGATCATGCCCAATTCGGCCTCGGAGAGGACGCCGGCGTCGACGATTGGTTTCTTGATGACATTGAGGCTCAAGCGGCAGACATAGTAGAGTCCGTAGCCAAGTGTGGCGGAGAGAAACACCGACCACCGCAGTCGTTTGTAGCGGTCGGCCGCTTGCTGCGGATCGGCCAGGGGTTCGGCGGCCGGCGACATGGCGAAGTAGTTGCGGATGTTCATGACTGGGTGCGGATTAGTCGTGCAACTTCCGTGAACGCAGATAGCCCAGCAGATGCTCGGCCCGGTCGGTTTGGATGATGCGTGCCCCGAGCGTGTCGATCAAATAGCCGAATGCCGCATGAGGATCGTCGAGCGAAAGATCGTCGTCGTGACCGCCGCATTGGGTGTCCCACAGCGTGTTGTACCAAATGAGCGCCTTTCCGTCGAGCGCTTCGCGCAAGTGCAGCGCCAGCTTCTCGGCCTGGGCATAATTCAGTTCGTAGGCGACAGGTTTCAGCTCGGTCATGAAACCCTCCAGCAAAGCGGCGGCTCCGGCTTTGTCGAGATCCACGACCGGCATGTAGATCACCTCGTCGAGGTGACGCCCGTAGAGTGCCAGTACCTCGGCAGCCGGCTTGCGGCCTTTCATGATGATCTGGCGCGTCGTACCGGTCTTCTCCAATACGGGAACGACCAGATCGAAGTAGCGGTCGGCCTTGTCGAGGTTGATGAGTATCTTGCCTTTGGCGACGAACAACGCCTCTTCGAGTGTCGCCACGCCATGTTTGGTGCGGATGCCGCAACCGTTCTTGAGTTTGAGGGTGCGGATCGAATCGAGCGTCCAGTCAGCAACGAGACCCTTGCCTGTGGTGGTCCGGTTGAGCGTGGCGTCGTGCATGACGATCAGCACGCTGTCCTTGGTGAGTTGCAGGTCGAGTTCCACGACGTCGACCCCCACGGCGATCGAATGTTCGATGCCCGCCAGCGAGTTTTCGGGGGCATAGCGCCAGTCGCCGCGATGTGCCACGACGATTACTGCGCTTTTGTCGCCCGAAACGATCCGCGAGCGGATCGCCTCGGCCCGGTCGGCGGAGCTGTTGTATGCGCCGGTGCAGCTCGTCAGCGTGAGCAGCGGCCAAAGCAGTAAAAAGCCGAGGACAGAGGCGAATTTATTCGCACTATGCCGAGGCGAGAAAAGGTGCAAGAATTTGAAAGTTTTCATAGGTGTCAGTTCAGTTTAGTATTTTCCCATATCATTTTGTCGCCCCAAAATGGCATGCGGGAGTCGTCGCAGTCGAGCAGCGCCGCTCGGGTCAGCCCTTGTCGCAACGTCCAGCGCGACGAAGCGGGATCGGCATGCGAGAGTTCCAGGATATGCGACAGCAAGACATATTTCGGCGCGAAGAGTTTGCCGATGACGTTGTTCTCTGTCAGTTCGTTGGGCGCATAACGCGGGATGTAGACGTCGATGTCGGCCGTCACGTCGAACTGCTCGGGGCGGAAGTTCGAGTCGCCCGAGTGCATCACCGTGAAATGGCCCGTGTCCTCTCCGCAATCGACCTGGAAGACGGTTACGGGTACGTTCGTCGAGCCGTTGTTGTGGTTGGTGACGAAAGTGTGCAGTATGAACCTGCCGATCGTGTAGTCTTTGGTCGCCGTCGAGGTGTAGGCATAACCCGGACGGGGCTGCAGGAAGTTGGATATCACCGGTTTGCCGGCCGTCAGCATCGCGTCGATCAACGGCTGCCACTTGTGATCCCGATGCACATGGGTGATGCAATAGAAATCAATGTATGGCTCCAATTCGGCGGCCCGGCGGTGGAAAATATCGATGCCGAAGCATCCCGAGGGCGTCCGGACGAGGTAGCCCATGTTGTAGAGCAGCCAAAGATGCACTGTCCCGGCTTCGGGCCGGTCGTGGCGAAGTCCTTCGAGTACCCGATCGAACGCAGCGTCGTAGCAGGCGAGGATATCCTCGTATTTGACGAACGAATCGAGCAATGCACCCTCGCTCGTGAGGAAGCTCGAAAACGTGGTACTCGAACACACATCGGCATAAGCCTGCAGAATGTCGAACGCCTCCTCACGGGCCTTGGAACCTGCGCCGGAAAGGGGTGCCGCCCATACTCGCGCCAACGTTTCGGGCGCTCGGCTGGGCTGTGCCTGCGGAACGTGCGCGCCCTCGGAACCCTCGCTGCATGCCGCAAGAACGAAAGCGATCGCCGCGGCGAATCCATATTTGAACAGCGGATTCATATCAATGTTTTTGCAGATGTTCGTCGTACATGCGTTCGAAGCGTTCTGCGATGTCTGCCGTCCGGGTTTCGGAGCCATTGCGTCGCAGCCGTTTCACTTCGTGCATCATCACCCCGTCATAGTGTGCCTTGTCGCACATGTCGCGCAGGAACGCGGCCCAGTCGACGTCGCCCTCGAACGGCAGCCAATGACATTCGTTCTCGAAATCGAAATCGGAGATGTGCACCGTGCGGATGCGTTCGCCTGCGACCTTGATGAAATGGGCGGTCGAACCCCCGACATAGTGGTTCGTATCGAAGCATATCCCTACGCCCGGCACGGCGTCGACAATGTGCACCAATTCCTCGGGTGTGTTGCCCAAGCAGGTGCGCGGTAGGTTCTCGATGCAGAGCACCGCGCCGATCCGGTCGGCCGCATGCTTCAGCTCGCGGATCGATTCGATGGCGTTGGCGATCCGCTGCTCACGGTCGGTCTCGGCGATCGGTTCGGAGCTGGGGTGCAGTACCAGCCGTCGGGGTGCGAAGATCGCGCTGCGGCGGATCATCTTCGCTATGAAAGCGACGTTTTCGCGGCGCAGACTATCGTCGAGTACCGAAATATCCAGCGTGCGGGAAAACGGCAGGTGGATCGACCACACTTTCATGGAGGTGCTGTCGATCGTTTGTTTCAGGGCTTCGATGCGGGGCACGATCTTCTCCATGGGGATGCCCCGATAGCAGGAGTTCAGCGCTACTTCGATCCAGGGTATGCCGTCGGCGCAGGCCTGCTGCAGTTGTGCGGCGGAGAGCGTCGATCCCCACACTGCGGTGGAGGTTCCCGGCTCCGGCCGTTGAGCCGAAGTCGGGAGCGTCGCACCGAAGATCAATAAGATGCAGACAATCGATCGTTTCATGTCATTTGAGCGAGTTGGTGCCTTGTGCATTGCCGCCGCGCATGGGCCAGCCTGTCGTTGCGGCCTCTACGCTGAGGTCGTGCGCCGCGATCGTGCCGTTGGCGCCATAGTAGATTCGACGGTCGGGGCCGATGGTCACGGGACTCATGGTCTGCACGCCGATCGTTAGTAACGACGACTGGTTGCCGGCAGCGTCGAACGCGAGCAGCTCGAATGGCGAGGCATACTGCGAGATGCAGGCCCGGCCGTCGGCCGTCAAGGCGAAACCGGTGTAAATGTGGTTCTTGTCGACGTCGTATTTCCATTTCCGGGTGCCGGTCTTGTCTACGGCATAGAGATAGCCGTTTTTCTCGCAAAAGTAGACGGTGCCTTCGGCATTCACTGCCGGATGATAGCAGTCGCCTGCGTCGGATGCGGATGTCCACAGCGTCGTGCCGTCGGTCGTGTTTATGGCCGCACAACCGCCCGTGGCCTTGAGCGTCGCGTAGAGTATGCCGTCGCAGAGGGCCAACGAGCCGCCGCGCTCAGTGACTTTGTGAGCTGTGTCGCACGTCCATTTGAGCGTTCCGTCGGCATGATAGGCCCAAATGCCGGCCGAGGTGCCGAAGTAGATGTCGCCTTCTGCGTCGACGACCACGCCGCCGGCATTTCCGCTCTGGGCGGCCGACCACTTTTCATTGCCCGATGTGGCGTCGAGGGCGAAGAGCGTTCCGGCATCGGATAGCGCATAGATCACACCGTCGGATGTGACGGCCGGGCTGGCTTTTACGGCTTTGCCCAAGGTTTTCTTCCAGCGCAGAGCGCCCGATGCCGTCACGGCATGGAGTGTGCCGTCGGCATCCTCGGTGCCGAAGTAGATCGTACCGTCGGCTCCGACTGCAGGGCCGGCCCCGTAAGTCGCAGCCGTGGTGGCATATTCCCATACGATCGTGCCTTTGATCGCATCGATGGCGATGAGTTTTTTCTCCGTCTGCGGGATCGTGTAGAGGGTCTGTCCGTCGGGTGAGAAGACGATGTTCGAGGCTTTCTGATAACCCACACCGCCGATTGATGACCAGGCGAATGCTTCCACGGTCATCTCGATCGTGGCTTGTTCGGTATTTCCGCCGGCATAGACAACGGTCAGTATGACGGTGTAGGTGCCGACTGCAGGATAGCAGTAGACGGTCGTCTGGTCGGTCGAACTTTTGCCGTCTCCGAAATCCCATGCCACCGAAGCTACCTCGCCCGAAACGAAGTAGGCCGGGTTGTACTCGAACATGCAACGCTCGAACTGACGCAGTGTGGCGGAAGTCACCGTGATGGGATCGATCTCACCCGGCGTCGCCGCAGCGGTCGCCGTCGCCGAGTCGCCGTGTGCATAAACGCACGTGAGTGAGAAGGCGTACTCCGTACCGTTAGTCAGTTTTTCTACGAGCACCGAGGTCTCGGACGACTCGATTTCGAGCGTTTCGACCGTCGTTGCAGCGGCCTGCACTGTCAGCCGATAGGTGAAAGCGAGTTGCGTTTCGGGGGTTTTCCAGGTGAGGTAGACGCGACTGTCGCCCGCCATGGCCTTGAAATCTGACGCGGCGATGCGTGTGGATTTGGGCGTGCAGGTCGCCGAAACCTTGCGGGCCAGTCCGTCGGCATAGCGGGGCTGCACCGCGAAGATGTAGGAGCAGTCGTTGACCAGTCCGTCGATCTCCGTGTGCGTGGCGGAGGCTTCCACCACTCGGCTGCCGTTTTCGCCCTCGAGGCTTCCGGCCGTCCACGAAACATAATATTCGAGGGGTGCGGGTTTATTTTGCTGTGGTACCCACTCCAAGGTCACTGTTTCATCCCCGGCCGTAGCCGACACGCTCTCCAACTGGAACAGCGCGAGGCGGGCGGTGGGCAAATCGTCGTCGTTGCAGCCCGCGGAAAGGAACGCAGCGACGGATGTCAAACCGAACAATATTTTTTTCATAGCGTAGTCTTGTTTCTGAAAGATCAATAACCGGGATTTTGCCACAACAATGCTTTGTTGTTAATGCGTTCCAGCTCGGTCGTCGGGATCGGAAAGAGATACTGGTACTGCTGGATCTCGTGTCCCTCGGCCTCGGCCGCTTCGATAGCGCCGCCCATGCGTATGGCGTCGAACCACCGGTGACCCTCGTAGGGAAACTCTTTCTGCCGTTCGAGCATCACGGCCTTGCGGAACGCCGCCTGGTCGGGCAGTGAAACGATCGACAGCGGTTCGAGACCGGCACGGGTGTGCACCTTGTTGAGCGCGTCGAGAGCCGGGGAGGCCGGATCGGCGCTATAGCCCACCTCGTTCAGCGCCTCGGCATACATGAGCAGCACGTCGGCATAGCGCAGGATGATCTGGTCGTTGCCGTATTGCTTGGTCGTGCCGTCCTGCGTATCGTAGAACTTGCGCATCAGGCAGACCTTGATGCCAGGCACCTGCACATATTCGATCAGGGCTTTGCGGGCGTCGCCGGTATCGTAAAGCGACTTGAGCACGGTGGTCTGGTTGGTGTCGTCGGTGAGGTTGGTGATCGAGTACCAGGCACCGTGACCCTCGCCCACCACCTCCTTGTTATAGCGGATAGCCCAGATGATCTCGGCGTTCATCTTGTTGTCGACAGAGAAGATATCGGCCACGTCGGGCAGCAATTCATAGCTGCCGATCATTCCCGAGAGCAGTGTTGCAGCTTCTTGCGCCTTGCCGAAAGTCAGGTAGACCTTGGCCAGCAATGCCTTGGCGGCCCCCGACGTAGCGCGGCCGATCTCCTTGCCCGAGTAGGCGGCCGGCAGCATGTCGTCGTCGACGATGCTCTTCAGATCGCCGGCGATCAGCTCGAACATCTTTTCGTCGGAGCTGCGGCCGATGTTGAGCGCTTCGGCCACCGTGACGACCTTGCGCGTGGTGGGCACTCCGCCCCAGGCCCGATACATGTTGAAATAGGTGTAGGCCCGCAGGAAGAGCGCCTCACCTTTGAACTGCGCCTTGTGCACCGGATCGAAATCGGCGCTGTCGATACGGTCGAGCACCATGTTGCAGCGGTAGATGCCGTTGTCGAAATTGGCCCAGCAACTCTCCAGAATGCCGTTGGTAGCCACATCCTTGAACTGGTCGATGTCATAGCGATCCTGCGTGCCGGTAGTGGGCGCGTTCAGGTAGAGGTTGTCGCTGCGGAATTCGCAGCATTCGGTGTAGAAGCTGGTCTGGGTCTGCAGTTTGGCATAGCAGCCCAAAATCGCGATGTCGAAATCGCTCTCCGTTTTGTAGATCTTGTCGACAGAGATCTCATAATCGGGTTGCAGGTCGAAGAAATGTTCTCCGCATGAGATCGCACCCAACGCCAAGAGAGATGCGGTTATATGATATATGCTTTTCATATCTTTGTGTCGTTATACCGGTTAGAAAGTAACATTGAGACCCACCATGAACGTTTTGGCCAACGGGTAGGTGCCGTAGTCGACACCCGGTGTCAGAGCGCTGGTCGTCAGACTCACCTCGGGATTGTAGCCCGTGTAGTCGGTCCATGTACAGAGGTTCTGGGCCGATAGGTAGATGCGCAGTTTCTCGACATAGAACTTCTTCGTCCAGCGTGCCGGCAGCGTGTACCCGAGGGCGATGTTCTGCAGCCGCAGATAGGAGCCGTCTTCGATGTGCCAGGTCGATGTGCGGCCGTTGTTGCCTTTGGCCTTGCGGTTGGCACGGTTGGTCTGCCCGTCGCCCGGGTTCTCGGCGCTTTGCCAGCGGCCGAGGGTGCAGCTCATCATGTTGACGTTGCCCTCGACATTGGCCAGATAGCGGCGGTTCAGGTTGAGGATTTCATTGCCGTAGACGCCCTGGAATGCGATCTGGAAGTCGATCCCTTTCCAAGCAAGACTGCCGCCGAATCCATAGGTGAAGTCGGGCATGTAGTTGCCCACGATCATGCGATCCTTGTCGGTGTCGAGCACGCCGTCGCCGTCGACATCGACGAAGCGGAAGTCGCCGGCCTGCGTGTTGTCGAAATGGGGATAGGCTTTCAGTTCGTCGTCGTTCATGAATACGCCGTCCTGCACGAGTAAATAGTAGGAACCGATCGGCTCGCCGACTTTGGTGATGAAAAAATCGTGCGCCGTACTGCAGGTCTTGATGATCGGCGTGTCGTTGGCGCCCAAGGCCAGCACTTCGTTGGTGTTCTTAGCCCAGTTGGCGCTGAACGAATAGCTCAATCCGTTCTTGTAGGCGTGCTGCGAGGTGAGCGACAGTTCCCAACCGCGGTTGTTCACCTTGCCGACGTTCATCAGCGTAGTGCTGTGTCCTGTGAGTTGCGGAATGGGCACGTCGAGCAACATGTCGGAGGTGTTGGCGTAATAATATTCGGCGGTCAGACCCAGATAGCCTTTCCAGGCCGAAATATCGATGCCGACGTTGACCATCGAGGTCTTCTCCCACGTTAGATCGGGATTGGCGATGCCTGTTGGTTTGTAGCCGCTCGCCAGCGATCCGTTGCCCGTGCCGAGGATGTAGTCGTCGGAATCCATGGTCGAGAGGTGCCGGTAGTTGCCGATCTGGAAATTACCGGTTTGTCCGTAGCTGGCGCGCAGCTTCAGGTCGTCGACCCACGACATGGATTTCGCCTCTTGGAAGAAATCTTCGCCGCTGATGCGCCAGGCTGCCGAAACTGAAGGAAAGTAACCCCAGCGGTTGTTCTTGCCGAAGCGCGACGAACCATCGGCACGGATCGCTGCCGAGAACATGTATTTGCCCTTGTAGCTATATTGCACGCGGGCCAAATAGGAGGCCAGCGACCATTGGTCGGTCTTCGAATTGCCGTCGGTGACCGTGCCGCCGCCGATGGTCTGGATGTAGTCGTTGGGATAATCGGTGGCTTTCACGTTGTTGCCTTTGTAGGTCTCCTTTTGGGCTGACTGCACCAGTATGGCCGATATCGAATGGTCGCCGAAATCGCGGGCATAGGTGAACTGGTTTTCTACGAGCCAGTTGAAATAGAAGCCCGACGAACTTTTGCCAACTGGATTCGAGGGTTGGTCGTAGTAAGCCTTGCCCTGCAACGGCAGCGTCGATGCCCGATAGGTGTCGTTGTGAGCGCCGTAGAAGTTGCCGCCTACCGAGGTCTGGAACGTCAGGCCCTTGCAGATGTCGTAGGCCAGGAACGCACGGCCGGTCATGGCGATGCGCGACACGACATCGGACTGCAACGTGGCCAATGCCACGGGATTCAGCACCTCGTTGTGCTGATAGTCGGTGCCGATGCGCCAATAGCCGTTGCCCTGGAAGTTGAAGGTGCCGTCGGGGTTATATACTGGCCAGATGGGTACCGAAGCCAGAGCGGCCTGCACCACGCCGCCGTCGCCATAGGCGCCCGAGGCGTTGACGCGGGTCGACTCGGAATAGGAGGGCGAAAAATTCACGCCATACTTGAAGTTCTTGTATTTGCCGTCGAGATTCAGACGGAACGAATATTTCTCGAAATCGGAGTTGATGATGATACCCTGCTTCAGGTAATAGTTGGCCGAAATGAAGTAGTTGACATTCCCGCCCTTGCCCGAAATGGCGATGTTGTGGCTCGTGGTGGAGGCCGTACGGAAGATGGCGTCCTGCCAGTCGGTGTCGGTGAGTCCCGGCTCGCCGTTGAGGTAGGGGATCAGCTCCACGGGATAGTTGCTGTACGACTCGGGGCGCGAACCGTTGGGGTCAGTGCCGCCGGGATGCAGGTCGTAGTAGGCATTGTCATGGCCCTCCTTGGCCAACTGGGCGAATTCGTAAGCGTTCAACATGTCGATTTTCTTCGACACCTTCTCTATGCCATAGTAGCCGTCGTAGGTCACGGTGATCTTGTCGCTGCGGCCCTTCTTGGTAGTGATGAGGATCACGCCGTTCGAACCGCGCGAACCGTATATCGCGGCCGACGAAGCGTCCTTGAGCACCTCCATCGACTCGACGTCGTTGGGGTTGAAGTTCGAAAGTCCGTTTTCCACAGGTACGCCGTCGATGATGTAGAGCGGGTCGGTGCCGGCCGTGGCCGAACCCACGCCGCGCACGCGCACCAGCAGATTCGAACCTTCGGGATCGCCGCTGGTCTGCAACACCTGCACGCCCGGCATCTTGCCGGCCATGGCCTGACGGAAATCGGCGTTGGGCTGATTGGCGATGTCCTCGGCCTTGATCGACGAAATGGCGGTCGAGACGTCGCGTTTCTTCACCACGCCGTAGCCGACTACGACCACCTCGTCGACCTGCATGGCATCTTCCTGCAAGGCGATGTCGATCTGCGTGCGCGAACCGACGACTGCTTGCTGGGGCAGATAACCGATGTAGGAGATTTCCAGTACGTCGGAGGGGGCGGCTTCGAGTGCGAATTCGCCGTCGACGCCCGTGCTGGCACCCTTGGTCGTTCCTCGTACGATCACCGTGGCACCGACGACGGGCAACCCCGCAGCGTCGACCACTCTGCCCGTGACGGTGCGGGGCGATTGCATGCCGGTGGAGGTGCGCTCCTTGAGATAGATTTTCCGGTTGTCGATCTCATACCGGATGTCGGTTCCGGCGAAGAGTTCGTTCAGCGCCGTTTCCAGCTTGACGTTGTCGACGTCGAGCGAAACGATGGCATCGGGGTTGACCGTAGGACGCGAGTGGTAGAACGGATAGCCCGTCTGCTCGGTGATGGCGTCCAGAACCCGCACCAACTTTACCTGCTTGAGGCTGACGGTCACTTGTTGCGCCGATGCCCCGAGGCTCGCGCTCGTCAGGAACGCCAGAGCCAATAGAAGTTTGATCGGTCTCATTCTGTTTGGGTTGATGGTTGAAGTTAGAAAATTTAGGTCGTTTCATCCTTAAGACACCTGACCGGCCCCGAAAATGCGAGCCGCGGTTCTTTTTTATCGAAAAAACTTTTTCGACTACTCATTCGCGCCTGATTCGGGTGTCTTTTCGATGAAAAATACCGGTATTACGGATTTTCGACTACCTTTGCAGAAGATCCGTCACCGCACCCATGGACTCATACGACACGAAGGATTGCCGGTTCGTCGACGACAACGAACTGCTGCGTCGGCTCAAGGAAGCCGATCGGGCGGCGTTCGCCGAAATCTACACGCGTTATCATGCCATGCTTTACACCTATGCGCTTTATTACATGAAAAGCCGTCCGGACGTCGAAGATATCCTGCAATCCGTATTCGTGAAACTTTGGACGGCCCGCGAAGCGATCTTCGTGACGGCGAGTTTGCGGAGCTATCTGTTCGCGATGACGAAAAACCGGGTGATGAACTATATCCGCGATTCGAACAATGCCCTGCAGCATAACTATCGGCTGGCGCAGCAGCAACCCGACTGCGACGACGACCTCTGCACTCGTGCCGAGCGCAACCACCTGACCGAAGTGCTGCATCTGGCTATCAAGAGCCTACCGCCCCAGCAGCAACTGGTGGCGACGCTGCGCTGCCAGGGCTATTCGAACCGGGAGATCGCCGAGCGGCTCGACCTCTCCGTCAACACGGTGAATGCCCACTATCGGGCTTGCCTCAAGCGACTGAAGGAGTGCGTGCCCGGATTCATCGAACTATTTATCGCCTATCTGTTTTTCAATTCGACCTTATAATATAATGAAACGACCGACCGATTTTACGATACAACGCGTGCTCGATGAAAAGGCGTCGCTGCATGAAGCCGAAGCGGTGGCGGCATGGTTCGCCACCGACGAGGGACGCGTGTGGCTCTCCGCACGCATGGATCGCGATGCCGTACGGATCGCCGAAGGCCATGTCCCCCTGCTTGCGGATATTCCCTCCGACGAGCTATTGCACCGCATCGAACGGATCATCGACCGCCGGCGTCGCCGCACGTTGTTGCTGCGCGTAGCCGCCGTGCTGATTCCCTGTGTCCTGATTCTTGCGGCCTGGTTCGATATGAACGACCGGCTGGGCGGGCAGCTCTTTTCCGTACCGATGTCCGAAGAGGTCGCAGCGGTGTACGGCGAGCGCAAGGAGATCATTTTCCAAGACGGCACGAAAGTATGGCTCAATGCCGGGAGCAAGATCGTCTATCCGGCTCGTTTCGGACTGCAGGAGCGGCGCATACGTCTCGACGGCGAAGCATTCTTCAAAGTGACGCCCCAGGCTCGGCGTCCGTTCGTCGTGGAGATCGGCGATGTGGAAGTGCAGGTGTTGGGCACTTCGTTCAATGTGCGGGCTTATGACTATGAATCTACGGTCGACGTGGTGCTGGTCGAAGGCATGGTACGTTTCCGGCATGGCGACGACTGTTATTTGGTGGAACCTTCGCAGAAACTCGTCTACGATAAGCAGACCGGACAAGGACAGCTGTTCCGCCACGCCGAGACGGCGCGTGAAACCATGTGGCGCGACAATGTCATCTGCTTCCGCGATGCGCCGCTCGCACAGGTGATCTCGACGCTCGAACGTTGGTATGACGTGCGGTTCGAAGTCGGGAACAGGGAGGCTTACGAGTATAGTTTTTCGTTGCAGACTTCGGATATTCCGCTGCCGGAACTGCTGCGGGAAATGGAACGGATATCCTCGTTGTCTTTCGAAACGGACAAAGGTGTGGTACGCGTGAATCTGAAACGTCGTCGATAGTGAATTCTTCGATTTACTTTTGTTTGTGTTGATTGTTTTTCTGCCAGGGTGTAATACTTTGGAATCGACAGGTTTAATTTTTTGAATCGAAGATATAAACATATTGTGAGCGATTTCACAGCTGTTTCAGACTATAGTGTTTGCGGGGCCAGAGCTTCTTGTTTGAGTGTAGCGGATTTCTGATACCTATTAGGAGATTACTCCAGGTGCAATTTGTCACTCCCGATAAAGTAATAATGTGCTGTTTTAAAAGTTGTTGTGGGTAATAATGGCATAAATATCTAATATTATTTGTTTTATATAAACACATACTGCAGTGAAAAACATGTTTTTCACTGCAGTATGTGTTTTTTATAGTGTGATCTCTCTACTCTGGTTGAGTATAAAATTTATAGAAGTCGATCTTTCTTAAATTCAATATTTCAAAGATATTTTTGAGTTTGTTTTCGTCAACATATTTCCATAAATCTTTACCCATAAAATTTTCATCATTTTGGAAGTATTTGTCGAAATATTCTTCATCATATCCTTTATTGCGATGAACGATATTTAGTATGAATCCGCAAACGATATTTGCGGCAAATCGATCGCCTTCTTTCTGGGAAGAAGCTAATTCTTCCATGTAATCGCATAATGGATTTCCTGCCAAAAGAAAATATCCGTATTGGGAAATAACGATCTGCTCATCTTGGCCTTCTTGTAGTTCTATGTTGCTATTTTTGCGCATGATATAGAAATTAGACAAGCGAGATTCGTAATATAAACGTCGGGATGGACGGACGAGAGATAGGACAATCCACTGGTTCTGGGTTGGTGTCCAACAAAATCGAATTTCACGACTATTTTTGTCTATACGAATTTTGCTGATTTCGTATCGCTTGAGAAATAAATCTGTCGTTCGATGTGTCGTACTGCTATTCATGGAATAGACATGTTGAATCTGTTTATCAGATTCGTCGGATAGTTCTTGGGTGATTCCGAATGCAGTCTTTTTGCAATTACGAATTTCTTGAACGAGTCGTACAGCAGAGGAAAAAGCTGTGCTTTCAATAGTCCATATTTTTTGTGGCAGTTTTGCAAGGCTGGTTAAATGAAGTTCGTTACCATTATCGATGAGGAAACAATCAAAAGTAGAAAGACATTCATCGAATAATTTTTTCGAACGGAATGGAATGTCTTCTTCATGTCGGAGACCTATCATGCTATCGATTGCGAAAGCGGCCTTATCGACAGCCCAAGAGAGTGAGTAGTTTTGTCTCAGAGTGTCTATTTGTTTCTGAATGATTTCTAAATAAGTGTTGTAAACGAATCGGAGCAGTTTGTCTTGCTCTTCTGTTTGCTCCAGACTGTCGCGAGCTACGTTAGTTGTAGGAGCGTCTTTTCCCGTGCAATTGACTAAAACGATGTAATTGCGGATATCGAACCCGGGAGTTCGATTGGATACTTTGATACCTTCGATGCAAATACCTATGGGGGAAATATCCGTATCATTTAATCCTGAGGTTGTGGCAAGAGACCAGGTATTGAAGAGTTCATCTTGATGCAATAGATAATGAATAGTCATGCCCTCCTGTTCCTTGGTTTCTAATTTGTATGGTCCACTTTCGACGTTGATATTCTGATCCTCAAGATATTTTTTTAGCACATCTTTTTCTGACGTAGCTCCAATTGAAATTTCAGGCTTATTATCGACAATGAGAGAGATATCACATCGGGGAACGATGATCCAGTTACGAAGATCTTCTTCGATATCATCGAATTCAGCATCATCACGAACTTTCAATTTGAAAGTCGAACCATGAGCTTGGTCGAGAATGTCATCTGAAGGCAAATCATTCCGTAAAATATATTCGCCATCTACGCTTCGGATTTTTAAACGGTGAGCGAGGGTTTCTTCGAACCAACGTGTAGTGATTTCAATTTCATCACTGATCATGAAACAAGTAAGCAGTCCGATGCCGAAGCGGCTGATCGAATGAAAGGAGGCGTGTTGCTCGTGGAATTCTTTGGATTGATAACGTGAGGAACCTACTTTGAGTAAATAATTAAGAATGATATGTTCATTCATACCGGTTCCGTTGTCCGATACAGTGAGTATTCGATCTGTCGAATTCCATTGAATAAGAACTTTTGGATGGTAGCTTTTTTTCCTTTTTTGTTCGTCTTGCATTAAGCGACAAGCGTCAATGGCATTTTGTGCTAATTCTCTTAAAACGACGTTAGCATGACTATATAGTGTATGTCCGATTAACAATTTGAGGATATTTTCTTTGTCAATTTCGAACATAAGCTTTTTGGCATTGAAGCCAATAGTTTCAATACGGCTACGATCTATTGCATCCCAGGGGAAATTATATTCGTTTTTGTTTTTATGCATGGATTCTTTGCATAATTCATAACAAGTTTTCAGTTCTTGTTCTGCATCTCGCAAATAATCCATGAAATGGGAATAGGCATCTTCGTCCTTGAATGAAGCGATTACTTCGAAGCGATGCTGTTCAATTGTTGGATCAACTATATTGTCTCGATCAACTTCTTTCTTTGGACGTATTTGTTGCACAGAACTCTGTTGTACCCACTCGCGGTGACTATAAGGGTCTTTAGGTGAAATAACGAGATAGTCGGTGAGGGGAGCTCGTTCTGAATTTACATGTAATAGATCGGCTGTGCGCAATAGGACTGCAATGTAAAGTAAGTTTACTTCGGATTTAGCATTTTGTTCATATGGCCTTTGGATCTTGTATTCATCGAGTCTATTACTTAAGTCTTCTTGGTGAGAGCGGCAGATGCATGCAAGATCTCGACGGAAGTTTTCGTCAAATTGATGTAGTAGATCGTAAAGTAATTTATCGATGGAATTGTTATTTTTTGGAATTTTATCAGAAGCACATATCCAATCGTAAATTCGATCACCATGATGTTCGCGTACAAAATTTTGGTACAGATTTCTTTCAACTCTATCGGGGTTTATATTTTCGAATGGAGTGCGATCGACAGTTGTCAAATAGTCGCAATAATTTTGATTGGACATTCGTGTGGCATATTCTTCTTGAGTGATGAGCATCCCCAAATCGTGGAAATAGATCGATAAGGTAAGCATTAGCCAATCTGTTGGGGTCATGACTTTTTTTGCAACATGGTCGGGAATGATATAATCAAGCATGTGAAGCATGCCGTCGACATGACTAATGTCATGTTGCGTATATTCTAAAAACATTCCATTGTCACGAATGTGACTCAACATGGTAGTGAGTGTGTCTTTAATCTGTTTCAGATCAATACCATGAAAGATTTTAAGGTTTAAGGCCTGCAAAGCCATGGTTTCAGCGTGAGAATCAAAAGTAGACATATTCGAACTAATTAACGTAGTTAAAAATTGGGTTGGAGTAAAGTTTTATAGAAATTATGGTCTATTTTATTGATAAGATATTGATAGCTGTAATTGATAGCGTCTTATTTATTAATGTTTTTGCAAAAATAATAAAATAATTCGAGGTGAAATCGTCTTGTGAGGACTTTCAATTATGTTTAATGTGAGTGGACAAAGATTTGTTCATAAAGAATATTGTGTTTGTAATAGAGCACATCTTTTTACTGCACAAAAATCAAATAAAATTTATTGTTGTATAGATTTTTAGGATGAACTCTTTAAGTTGTTGGGGTGTAGTTTCAAGATGCATTAGATAATCGGCAAAGGCTAATTTTATTTGGCGATTGTAATTCGATGAAATAATTGAAATATTGTTAGGTTAGATCGTTGATGGAATCTTCTATAATGGCGGTAAAGAATGTGTTGTATCGAGAATCGGGTTTGCCCAATGTTTGTGAAGTATAATCTATTCTTTGGGGTGGCTCGGATATTATTGGCAGTAAAATATGGAGCCAAGAATGTACTACATTTTCAGACCGTCGTTAATTTTTTATATGAGAGTATAAGTTTTTATTCTCTTTTTCTCGCCATAGTTTACTCCGGTGCCTAAATAAATAATCTTACCCATAATTAATAGGTTTTGTGGCTAAAAAAATAAAAATTGTATTGGCTGCAAATTTTATATTGATTATTCAATCTGGTTATTATGATTCAGTTGTAGATATTTCTATTAAATTTGTATTTATTAGAAAAGGGTCCTGTTTGTAAAAAATGAAACATGAAGGAGTTGAGTATTTTACAAGAATCTAAAAATGTTTATATCGAGCAAACCTATCGAATTCATGGAGGGCCAGGATGGGAGTTTGGTCCTGTATTGTGGAGTCCTGCATATGGCCGGGATGGGCGTGATTCTTGGCGTATCATGCGAGAGGTGGTTCCTGGAGATGTAATTATCCACTCTTTAAGAGGAGAGCATGGACATTCAAGAACATTTGATGGTATCTCTAAAGTTAAATCACCTTATCAAGAGGTGTTTGTGTCACCACCTCTTGCTGATCGTTGGGTGTGTGATAAATATTATCGAATTGAATTAGAATCTTATAAGCCGTTTAATCAGAGTTTGAGCGTCTCTGATTTTCTACATGAATATCACTATCAGCTGACTCAATTAAATCAAACAAATTCATTTTATGCACGAGATGGCCGCTGTGCACAAAAATATTTAGCACCAATTCCTCCTTCTGTTTTGGAGTTGTTAATGGATCATTTTAGGCGTCATAATATTTTGTTCGAAGATAATAATCTGAGCATGGGTGGTGAGGAATCTCTTCCGAGTCGTGAGACTTGTGTTGTGACAAGGGTTTTGAGAGACTCGGAAATAATAAAGCAGCTAAAAATAGAGTATGATAATAGATGTCAGATTTGTAATCAGAAAATACAACTTCCTGGCGGGAAATATTATTCAGAAGGACATCATATCCGACAATTAGGTTTTGCTCATCAAGGTCCTGATGTGAAGGGAAATATTATTATATTATGTCCTTTTCACCATACAGAATTTGATTATGGAGCAATAGGTATTAAAAATAATAAAATTATTCACATTGATAAGAATAATAAATATCATAACCAATCTCTTGCCTATTCTCGGGAAGATCTTGAGGAGACGTATTTACAATATCATATGGAGCATATCTTTGGTAAAACGAAATAGATTGTCTTATTGTGAAGATAGTTGGAGAGTGCTATCGTATTTTATTTCGATTTTTTATGGATTTTCAGAAAAAAGCGACCGCGTTGAAAACGCAGTCGCTTGATTTTCGAGCCGAAACCGAGATTTAACTTCGCTTCGTTCGTTTTATCTCTGCTGCTCGCCGCAGGGGCGCTTTCGAAAATCCGAGACGCTTTCGCTGTCCGCCCCGCAACAAAAAACCGCTTGCAAGTTTCCTTGCAGCGGCTTTTGTTCCGTGTCGATGCCTTGCGGCATTTTCGGATTTTCGAGCCGAAACCGAGATTTGAACTCGGGACCCCTTCATTACGAGTGAAGTGCTCTACCGCTGAGCTGTTCGTATAACTTACTGGAAATCAACGGTTAAAAATGGAGATAAGAACAGCCTTTGCGTTAGGGTACAACATTGTGTCCAACAATCGCTACCCCGCAATCGCTTGCAGGTTGATGATTAAGTGATTTATAGATAGTGAATTATGCAGAAAAGAAAAAAGAGAGGACAAACCTTGCAATAGGGGTATATTTGAGACCCCTTTGCAACGTCTGTCCTCGTAATTCGTGGAGAAAATCGCGCAGGAAATTTTTCCCTGCCCTCTTTTTTTAAGAATGTTTTGTTGCTTTTGTTTCCGCTGAAACAGCAAGGACAAACATTGTCAAGCGGTCTATATTAAGCCCCCCCCTTGTCAAAGTCTGTCCATCGAGTGTATTGCTCTTTTTGTTATGGAATCAGTTTCTCTATTTTGATAGAGATGTATTTGCATTTTGTTTGGAATGTTGATTTCTGCATCTTGTAATCAATATCTTTGTCTTCTATGATGTAATATTGAAAAACTGCCGTTTGTATACTCCTTGAAATAGGTCATTCGTTCAACCGAGTATCGCATTGCGCTTGAAGATTATACTCAAACAATTCTTTATCAGAACAATCTTGATGTAATAGTATGTTTGCAGTAGACATGGGAATCGGACTGTGTTCCAAATATTGATTTTTTAATTGAATTAATTTTCGGCGTTTGAGATTATTCGTACAATTATCATAAGTCTGTTTGTGCAATGTCGGTAATTGCATTGATATTTTTTGTCGTTCAGCCATCCATTTATCCCAAAAGTGCATATCATTTTTTAAGGCACATTGCTTTTCTTCTACACTATAATCTTCATAATCCGAATGAATCAACTCATCAAAGAAATCCCCATATGCTCTATGGATCATTTTATCTGAAATCAACCGATGTTTTTCTATTGAATGATAATTGGAATCACTTAAAGTAAAATAGTAATCCAAAAATGAAATCAGTCTCTGTTCATAACTTTCTATGAAGAAATCGCCATAGGTCATTGGAGCGCGTGAACCACCATTTTTCCCGATAACTATTTTATCGCATACATCTCGTAAGGCTTCTTCGTATTCTTTCCATGTACGATGTTCTGAAATTAAGATGTCCTTAAACTTACTGTTACAATCCAACAAGCGACTGTCGTATATTTCTGCCTTATACTTATGTAGTTGAGTTGCCAGCCATACATGTATGTTATAATCCCATTGCGTGTGGGGTGAGTATGATAATAATGAATCGATTTGCTTCGAAAGTCTTTGATAACGTTCTGTTTCCGTTGTGGAACAATTAAGAGGGTAACATTCATTAATGCGCCAAAGAATCATATCTAAATCATCTTTATAAGGCGTTGTTTCATTCTTAAACCACAAAGTAGCAAAATCATTTACCGCTGTGATATGGGGTACACCTCGGAAATATTCAATTCTATCATAGAATCCGTAACTTTCAGTATGATGCAAACTGTCAAATCGTTGTTGATATTCAGCTATTTTGTCTTTCGACGGTTTCCTAAATAAGTGAGGGATAGAATCGGCATCTCTCCATTTAAATTTGAAATGGACGGTACCATAAGTTGTTTTAATTGTAATTTCAGTTGAATCGTCTCCTGTCTGTTCAATCTGCTTTACTCGTCTGTTTGCACACCCTATAATCAGCAGGGCGAAAATAGAGAGTATGTAGTTTTTCATATTTGTTCATTTTCTTTTTTGCAAAACAATCTCTTGATTTTGTGCCAAGCATAGTATTGCCATTGCCAGCGCATCAGACAACTCGTGTTGTTTTCGATGGTTTGGCGATATGGATTCGGCCGTGCTCTGCCTTTTTCTATCCAAATCGTGTCTTGTGTTTCGGGAGAAATCAGCAGATCACCATGCCGTTCGTAATTAACTTTCAAATAGTGTTGTTGAACAGTGCGAACCGAATCTTGAGGCAACAATACACTGAAAACAGGATAATCATTCATCCCGATAGCATATACGCAAGTGTAATTCTTACCAATTTTGCGTGCTCCCGTATACAACCTGTCTGGCATTTGATCGGAGTAATAGATATTAGGCATTGCGGCTACAAAATCCAATATGAGAATTGCAGTCCATATCCAAATCTTCCCCAGTCTTGTATATCTTGTCGCGTCTGTCGATTTAAAGAATATCGGTAATATGGATGCAAGCAAAATAAATCCAATGCAACAAAGTATTCTTAACACTCGATAGTTGCTTTGTTGTGTAAAAAAGCCACAATCATTTGGTGTAAAATCAAATAGCATTGGAAGCGTTTCGACTTTATACCAAAACATTAAACCCCTAAAAACAAGCAAATAAGAACCGATGGTAAGTAGCCGTATCGATTTTGCCAATTTACGAATGTTGACCCATATAATAGCTAATGCAACCGCAAATTGCCAGCTTCCAGTGAGCGTATAATGATTGAAGTTGCATTCTTTCCAAAACAGAAATGGGT
>CAYSJF010000008.1:0-36725 GCA_964431265.1 uncultured Alistipes sp.
ACGGCAACCTCACCACGATCATCACCGGTATCGTCCTCTTCATCTTCGGCAACGGTCCCGTGCAGGGCTTCGCCACGACGCTGATTATCGGTATCGTCACTTCGTTCTTCTGCGCCGTCTTCGTGACGCGTCTGCTGATCGAATGGATCGTCGCCAAATGGGGGCACATCTCTTTCTCGCGCAAGTGGTCGGAGAATTTCCTCAACAACACCTCCATCGACTTCATCGCCAAGCGCAAGATCGCCTATATCGTCACCGGCGTCGTCATTTTGCTCTCGGGCGTTTCGCTCGCCGTGCGCGGGTTGAACCTCGGTGCCGAGTTCACCGGCGGTCGTGCCTATGTCGTGCGCTTCGACAAGGCCGTTTCGGCCGAGGATGTGCGTACGCGCATCGAGGAGGCGTTCGGCGCCCAGGCCGATGCCGATGCCGCTTCGGTCAGCTCCGAGGTCAAGCAGTACGGCAACGAGAACCAGATGCGCATCGTCACGCAGTACCGCTACGACGACACCTCCGACGAAGCTACCGACGAGGTGGAGCAGATCATCTACGACGCCGTGAAGCCGCTCTACTCCTACGAAATCACGTTCGAGCAGTTCCGCAACACGCAGACCGACGTCAACGGTATTCTCAACGCCGACAAGATCGGCCCCTCGATCGCCAAGGACATGACGTGGAACGCCATCTATTCGGTGATCTTCTCGCTGATCGCCATCGGCCTCTACATCACTTTCCGCTTCAAACGCTGGCAGTGGGCGTCGGGCGCTACGTTGGCGCTGGCCGTCAATGCGTTGTTCATCATCGGCCTTTTCTCCATGCTCTACGGATTCATGCCGTTCAACCTGGAGGTCAACCAGGCTTTCATCGCTGCGATCCTCACGATCATCGGCTATGCGATCAACGACACGGTGGTCGTCTTCGACCGCATCCGCGAGTTCCTGGGTCTCTATCCCAAGCGGTCGCTGTGCGAGAACGTCAACAACGCCATCAACTCGACCCTGTCGCGTACGATCAACACCTCGGGTACGACGCTCGTCACGCTGCTGGCGATCTTCTTCTTCGGCGGCGAGACGATCCGCGGCTTCATCTTCGCGCTGACGATCGGCGTCGTAGTCGGTACTGCCGCTACGATCTTCATCGCCACGCCCGTAGCCTACGACCTGATGTCCCGTCTGGACAAGAAGAAGTAAAGGAATAAAACCTGTCTGTGTTGGAGGGGCGCGTCGGATAGACGCGCCCCTCTAAAATTAACGGAGACCGAAGAACAACTCGCCGTTTAAATGCAAACTTCGTTTGCTTTTACCCTCGCCTTGCGCTTTACCGCAGCTGGCGCTTCGGTTTAAATAGGCTGCGGCTCGGTAAAATGCAAACTTCGTTTGCTTTTACCCTCGCCTTGCACTTTACTGAAGCAGTCCGCTTCAGTTTAGATAGGCTGCGGCTCGGTAATGCTCAAATAAATTTGGCATTACCCTCGCCTTGCACTATCTTTGTAAAAAATTATCTTTATGGAGAGTCTGTTGGGGTGGATGCGTCGTTACATCTCGCCCGTATTTCTGGCGTTGCTCGTCGCTTCGTTCATCTTGTGGTACATCGCCAAGCTCAGTTATACCTACAGCACGCGCCACGAAGTCAAGATCGATGTCGACGGCGTGCCTTTCGAGGTGACCTGCGTCGTGCAGGGCATCGGCACCAATTTGTTCGGCTACCAGGTCTACATGAACAAGACTTTGCGCATTCCTCTGTCGAGCCTCAAATACAGCGTTTCGGAGGAGGAAGGGCACGAGGGTAAGATCATCCTCGACTCCAAGTCGCTGTTGAGCGCTATCGCCGTGCAGTTGAGCGACATCAAGGTACTTTCGATCGACGGGGTACCCGAGATCGACAATCCCTGGGGCGATGATTAAGGTCGGCATCACGGGCGGCATCGGCAGCGGCAAGAGCACCGTGTGCCGCCTTTTCGAGCAGAAAGGGATCGCCGTTTACGATTCCGATCGTGCCGCCAAACGGCTGATGGCCGAGCCGGGGCCGTTGCGCAATGCCCTCGTGCGGCGTTTCGGCCCGCGGACGTTCTGCGACGATGCGCTCGACCGTAAGTATCTCGCCGATATCGTTTTCCGCGATTCCGCGGCTTTGGCCGACCTCAATGCGCTGGTGCACCCCGCCGTGATGTGCGATTTCGACGGTTGGGTCGGGCAGCAGCAGGGGCCTTACGTGGTGCTGGAGAGCGCCATTCTCTTCGATTCGGGGCTGGAGGCGCTGGTCGACCGCACGGTCGCCGTCGTCGCACCCGAGGAGTTGCGCATCGAGCGCACTTGCCGGCGCGACGGGTGCGATCCCGAGAGCGTGCGCCGGCGTATGGCCGCTCAAGCGGACGACGACACGTTGTCGCAGCGTGCCGATTTCACCCTCGTCAATCTTTTCGAGCAGGAGTTGCAGCTCGCCGTCGACCAGCTCGATCAGCGGTTCCGCTGTCCGGGCGAGCGATTGTGGTCATGACGTTCGATTTCTCGCCCCTTTTCTCGCAACCTCGGGTCATGGCCGTGTTGAACGTCACGCCCGATTCGTTCTATGCCGACAGCCGGGCGTTCGACCGGGCGGCTGTCGAACGGCGGGTCGGGGAGTGTCTCGACCAGGGCGCCCACATCATCGACGTGGGCGGTTATTCGTCGCGCCCCGGGGCCGACGAGGTGTCGCCCGAGGAGGAGTGGCGGCGGGTCGAGATGGGAATCGCCGCAGTCCGGCGTTTGGCGCCGGAGCTGGCCGTTTCGGTCGATACGTTCCGTGCTTCGGTCGTCGAAAAGGCTTGCGAGCGGTTCGGCGACATCATCGTCAACGACATCTCCGCTGGCGAGCTGGACGCTTCCATGCTCGCTGTCGTCGCCCGTCTCGGAGTGTCCTATGTCGCCATGCACATGAAGGGCGATCCCCGAACCATGCAGTCGCTCACCGACTACGGCCGCGATATCGTCGTGGAGGTGTGCGCCTATTTTCGGCGGCGGGTCGTCGAGTTGCAGGCCGCCGGCATCCGGGCGGAGCGGATCATTCTCGATCCCGGCTTCGGCTTTGCCAAGACTTTGGAGCAGAATTACCGGCTCTTGTCCGGCCTGCACGAGGTGTGCGCCCTGGGTTTTCCCGTGTTGGCGGGTATATCGCGCAAGTCTATGATCTACAAGGTGCTGGACTCGTCGCCCTCCGGAGCGCTCGCCGGCACCGTCGCTTTGGGGTGGGAGTGCCTGCGGCAGGGCGCCGCGATCCTGCGGGTGCACGACGTCCGCGAAGCCGTCGATACCGTCCGTATTTTCAACAGGTTCCGATCATGATACAAGTTTCCGACATCCACAAGCGCTTCGGCGACCTCGAAGTGTTGAAAGGCGTTTCGCTCCGCGTGGCGCGCGGCGAGGTGGTCTCCATCGTGGGGGCCAGCGGCGCCGGCAAGACCACGCTGCTGCAGATTCTGGGCACCTTGTCGCGTCCCGACAGCGGGCGGCTCGCGATCGACGGTGTGGAACCTTTCGCGCTGGGCGACAAGGCGTTGTCGCGGTTCCGCAACGAGCGGATCGGATTCGTTTTCCAGTTCCACCACCTGCTGCCCGAATTCACGGCGTTCGAGAATGTCTGCATTCCCGGCTTCATCGGGCGACGTTCCCGGGCCGAGGTCGAACGGCGCGCCGGGGAGTTGATCGCGCTGATGGGTCTCGACGCTCGCTGCGACCATAAGCCCGCACAGCTTTCGGGCGGCGAGCAGCAGCGCGTGGCTATCGCCCGGGCGCTCATCAATTCGCCTGCCGTGCTGCTGGCCGACGAACCATCGGGCAACCTCGATTCGCGCAACCGCGAGGAGATCCACCGGCTGTTCTTCGAGTTGCGCGACAAGCTGGGACAAACCACCGTCATCGTCACTCACGACGAGGGCTTGGCCGCCATGGCCGATCGTACGATCACCATGTCCGACGGACGAATTCTGTGACATGAACCTCGAATTGCGCGAGTTGTTGGAGCGGTTGCACGACCGCTACAATCGGCCCGAGTTCATCGACGACGACCCCGTTTCGGTGCCTCATCGCTATACGGAGCGGGCCGATCGCGAAGTGGCCGGTTTCTTCGCCGCCACCCTCGCGTGGGGCAATCGCAAGGCGATCGTGCGGAGCGGCCACCGCATGATGGGGTTGATGGACGACGCGCCCGCCGATTTCGTCCGCCATGCCTCCGACCGCGATCTGGCCATGCTCGACCGGTTCGTCTATCGCACGTTCAATGGCGGCGATCTGCGCGATTTCGTCTTGGCCTTGCGGCGTCTGGACGAGCGTTTCGGCGGCTTGGGGGCTTTCTTCGAGAGCCGCTACGAAGCTACGGGGAGCATTCCCCGGGTGCTGGCCGAGTTCCGGAGCGAGTTTTTCAGCTGCGACCATGCGCCGCGCTGCGAGAAACATCTCTCTTCCATCCTCAAGGGTGCGGCCTGCAAGCGGTTGTGCATGTTTTTGCGGTGGATGGTGCGCCGCGACGACCGGGGCGTCGACTTCGGCGAGTGGCGCCGGATTCCCATGTCGGCGCTCTATCTGCCGCTGGATGTCCATACGGGCGACACGAGCCGTGTCCTCGGTCTGCTGACACGTCGTCAGAACGATTGGCGCGCTGTCGAGCAGGTCACCGCCGCGCTTCGCGCGATCGACCCCGACGACCCCGTGCGGTTCGATTTCGCCCTGTTCGGCATGGGAATAGACCAAAAATAGCAAATATTCCGGAAAGAGTCTATTGATTGTCGCACGTTTTTAGTCGGTTTTTTTCTGTGTCCGTTTTCCGTTTCAAGCAGTTCTCCGTTCGGCAGGATGCCACCCCCATGAAAGTCGGCACCGACGGCGTGTTGTTGGGCGCCTGGGTCTCGGTGCGCCCCTCCGATCGGCGGCTGCTCGACATCGGTACCGGTACCGGATTGATCGCCTTGATGCTGGCGCAGCGGGCCGCACAGGCCGAGATCGTAGCCCTCGACGTGGCGGATGTCGCCGAGGCGCGCGCCAATGCCGCAGCTTCGCCGTGGGCCGATCGAATCCGTGTCGAGCAGGTCGCCGTGCAGCGCTTCGAGCCGGACGAACGGTTCGACCTCGTGGTCTCCAATCCGCCGTTTTTCGCCGATTCATTGACTTGTCCCGATGCCGGACGCACCACGGCGCGCCATGCCGTGCGTTTGTCGTTCGAGGAGCTGCGCGATGCTGCCGTGCGGCTGTTGGCGCCCGGCGGGCGTTTCGCCGTGGTGCTGCCGATCGAGGCGGCCCGCCGTTTCATCGGGCTTTGTTGCGGCCCGCTCCGTCTTCTGCGCCGCACCGATGTGCGGACTACGCCGCGCCGTGCCGCGAAGCGCGTGCTGCTGGAATTCGAAGCCTCGCAACCGCTTGAAACGCCTGAAACTCCTGAAAATTCCGAGTTGGTGATCGGTACGGGAGAGCATGAATGCTATACGCCCGAATACCGCGCGCTGACACGCGATTTCTACCTCAAATTTTGATTCCACCGCAAAATGCGTTACATTTGCATAAGAGGTTCGAAATTTTGTCGACTATGAAATTCAGATTTCCGGTTTTCCTTTGTGCCTTTTGCCTGGTGGGCTTGACCGCCGCCATGGCCCAGAATCCCTATATCGCCTTGTTGGGCGCCGCCGAGACGGCCGACGGCATCATCGTTTCCGATCCCCGTTCGGTGCTGGCTGTCGATGTCACGGTCGAGTGCGACCGCTCGGTGGCCGGTCCCTACGCCCGTTTCGCGCAGAAATACCTCGGTGTGCGTGCTTCGCTGACCGACAAATCCGCGTGGAGTGTGCGCAGCGCATCGGTCGCCCTGTTGGCCGACGATGCTTGCTATTTGTCGGCCGATCCCGCCGCGCCGGCCCAGCGGGTGGTCGCGCATCATGTTTCCGATGAGGAGTTCACCCGGTTGCAGCCCGACAAGGTCGCCATGTCCGTCTCGTCGCTCGAAGAGGCCGCCCGCGAAGCTGCTAAAACGATTTTTTCGTTGCGGCGCCATCGTCTGGAGCTGATTACCGGCGAGGCCGGCGAGAATGTCTTCGGCGAGGGACTGCGGGCTGCGCTCGACGAAATCGCACGCTTGGAGCAGAGCTATTTGGAGCTGTTCCTCGGCAAACGGATCGTCAAGACCGAAACCCGGCGCTATGTGGTCTATCCCCAGTCCGACCGGATGCAGTATATCGTTTGCCGCTTCAGCACCGTCGACGGACTGCTGCCCGAGAGCGATCTTTCGGGCGACATGGTGTTGTTGCGCATCGAACCGTCGTATGCCGCTTCGTCCATTCCCCAGGCCGGGCCTAAAGAGCTGAACGTCGTCTCCTGCCGCGTCGCCGACCTCTCCACCTGCACCGTGATCTGCGCGGGCCGCGAGTGCGCGCGCGCCGTGCTGCCGCTCTACGAGTTCGGCCGTACGGTCAAGCTGGCCCTTCCGCGTCATAAGTAGGGACATGGATTCCACCTCGCGCATGGTCGCCTTGCTGGCCGCGATGCGGCGCCAGCGCAACGGCGCCGTGGTCGACGGAATGCACTGCTATGGAGCCGCTTGCGGGTTGAACTACGGCGTCAGTCTGCCCACTTTGCGCACGATCGCCCGCGCCGAAACCCCCGATCACGATTTCGCACGTCTACTCTTTCGGCAGGATGTCCGCGAACTGCGTCTTGCAGCCTTACATGTCGCCGTGCCCGAACGTCTTACGATCGACGAGGCGGAGTTTTGGGCTGCGGGTCTCGACAATTCGGAGGTCGCCGAGGAGGCCGCATTCGCCTTGTTGTACCGCAGTCCCGTTTTTACGCAGTTGTTCGAGTCTTGGATTGCGGATCGCAGACCGTTCGTCGTTTATGCCGTCTTGATGGCCGCCGCACGGTGGTCGGTCGCGCCGATCGAATGGTGCGAGTCGGCTGTGGAGACCCTCGCCCGGTGGGCCGCATTCGTCGAGCGGGGCGAGCAGCCCGATTATGCCGTGCGGTTGATCGCACAGGGGGCCGCAGCCTTGTCGGCCGCTCTGGGCGGGCGGAACGAAGAAAACCGGCAGACGGTGCTCCGTGCTGCCGGTCGCGGGGGCGATGCTCCGGCCTTGCTTTTCCTGCGCGAGGAGCTGGCGTGGCGTTTGGAGCGTTAGCTCTGCTCGATGCGTTCGTTCTTTTCGATGTGTTCGAGCGCCCGCACCAGCTCGGGATAGCTCATCGCGCCGCTGCGGCGCCAGAGCACTTCGCCGCGCCTGAAAACTATCAGGGTCGGCACCGAGGCGATGTTATAACGTTTTATCACTTCGTGCATGCTGCGGTCGTCGATGTCGATTTTGTAGACGTCCATGCGTCCGTTCTTCTCTTGCTTGAATTTGTCGATCACCGGGTGCATCGTGCGGCACGGGCCGCACCAGGTGGCGAAGAAATCCACCAGCGTCAGCGCATCGCGCCAGATGATCTTGTCGAATTCGTCCATAAGACAGCTATTTTATAAGTTGCAAATTCTTGCAGGTTTCCGATAAGCCGGGAGCGTGAAACTCGCATAAATTTCGACTTGTCGGAAATCCGGCGTCAATTCATTTCGGCCCACGTCATGCTCACGTGGCTTTTGCCCGAGAGTTCCTTTTCCACATAGCCGATCGTGCGGCGCAGTCCTTCGACCAGCGGCGTGCGGGGCGTCCAGCCCAGTTCGCGCCGGGCCGTCGTCAGATCGGGCGTGCGGCGCGACGAGTCGTCGGGGCGGGCATGCCGGTGAACGATCTGCGAGCGGCTGCCTGTCAGGGCTATGATCTTCTCGGCCAGCGCACGGATCGGCATTTCGTGGTTGTCGCCTAAGTCGACCGTGCGCACCAGTTCCGTACGCGGAGCCTCCATCAGGCGGATGAGACCGTCGACCAAATCGTCCGCGAAGCAGAATCCGCGCACCTGCTCACCGCTGCCGTTGATTGCTATATCGCGGTTCTGCAGCGCCGCGGCGATCATCTTCATCACCACGCGCTGATCCAGCAGATCGGCTCCCGGGCCGTAGGTGTTGAATATGCGGGCGATGCGCGTGTCGACGTCGTATTCGTTGCGATAGGCCCGGTGGAGTGCCTCGGCGGCGATCTTGCCTTCGGCCAGCGTGCGGTGGGTGGGCGTTTCGTCGGGATCGGGAGTGCGGCCCGGACGTTGGGCGTCGTAGACGCTGCCCGACGATCCGAATACCACACGGGCATGCTCCGTGCGGGCCGTTTCGAGCGTGTGGAGCGACCCCAGGATGCTCACCTTGAGCGTCTCCACCGGCAGCGCCTTGTCGTAGCGCACCATCGAGGGCGAAGCCATGTTGTAGATTTCGTCGCAGCGGATGCCGAACGGATTGACGATGTTGTGGCGAACGAATCGGAATGCCGGATATTGCCGGGCACTGCGCAGCAGCGGCGCCGCGGCCGCATCGCGGATGTCTACGCAGTAAACTTCGTGGCCCGCTTCGAGCAGGCGCAGGCACAGGCGGGATCCGATGAATCCCGCGCCGCCCAGTATGACGACTCTTTTTTGCATCTCTCGCTCCTTTTGACAGGCGGGAGTGCAAAATCCGTTCCGGAAAAACGGCCGCGATTCGCTTGCAGGGTCGCTGCCGTTTCGCCGAAAGAGTCCGTCATTCCATGAATAGCGCCCGCGGCAGCTGGTCGATGCTGTTGATCGCCACGACTTCGATGCCTTTGGGGCGTTTGGCGTTTTTGGCGATATAGCCCGAGATGATGATGCGGCGGAATCCTAAACGGGCCGCTTCACTGATGCGCTGCTCGCTGCGGGCGGCGGGGCGCACTTCGCCCGAGAGGCCTATTTCGCCCGCGCAGCATACGCCCTCGCTCACCGGACGGTCGTAGTAGGAGGAGATCACGGCCGCCACGACGGCCAGATCGAGCCCCGGATCGGCCACCTTGAAGCCGCCCGCGAAGTTCAGGAACACATCTTTCTGAAACATCTTCAGCCCGATGCGTTTTTCGATCACGGCCAGCAGCATGTTCATGCGGCGCGTGTCGAATCCCGTCGCCGTGCGCTGGGGCGTGCCGTAGGCCGCGCCGCTCGCCAGGGCCTGCACTTCGATCAGATAGGGCCGCACGCCGTCGGCCGAAGCCCCCACGGCGATGCCGCTCAAGGGTTCTTCGTAGTGGGTGAGCAGGATTTCCGACGGGTTGTCCACGCCGCGCAGTCCGTCGTCGAGCATTTCGAACACGCCGATCTCGAACGTGGCGCCGAAGCGGTTCTTGATGCCCCGCAGGATGCGGTAGACGTTGTTGCTGTCGCCCTCGAACTGCAGAACCACGTCGACGATGTGTTCCAGAATCTTCGGGCCGGCTATGGCGCCGTCCTTGGTGATGTGGCCGATGATGAAGATCGACGTGCCCGTCGTCTTGGCATACTTGAGCAGCGTGGCGGCGCATTCGCGGATTTGCGACACGCTGCCCGCCGACGAATCGAGCAGCTCGGTGTAGATCGTCTGGATCGAGTCGACGATCACCAGGTCGGGTTTCTGCTCGGCGATCTGGGCCACGATGTTTTCCAGCAGCGTTTCGGCGTAGACCATGCACTCCTCGTTGCGGATGCCCAGACGCGTGGCGCGCATCTTGATCTGCTCGGCCGACTCCTCGCCCGAGACATAGAGCGTCTTCAATCCGTTGGGCGCCAGGGCGATCTGAAGCGAGAGCGTCGACTTGCCGATGCCCGGTTCGCCGCCTAACAGGATGAGCGATCCGGCCACTAACCCGCCGCCCAGCACCCGGTTGATCTCGGCATTGCCCAGGTCGATGCGCCGGTGGTCGCTTTCGCGGATTTCGCTCACCCGCTGGGGCTTGGACGTCGCAAGCGTACCGGCTGCCGAGGCGGCCGCGGGGCCGCTCTCCTTGGCGATGATCTCCTCGGCGAAAGTGTTCCATTCGCCGCACGAGGGGCACTTGCCCAACCATTTGGGGGCTTCGAAACCGCAGTTTTTGCAGAAATAGGCTTTCTTGACCTTGGCCATTTTTCGGATCTCAATTATCGATGTACCCGGGGATCGAACCGCCGGTCGGAAATTTCATCGCTGCAGCTTGCGTTTCACGCGGGCCGGATTGCCGGCCGCCAGCACGTCGTCGGGGATGTCGTCGACCACCACGCTGCCCGCCCCGATGATGCTGCGATTGCCGATTTTCACGCCCGGGCATACCGTGACGTTGCCGCCTAACCAGCAGTCCTCGCCGATCTCGATCCGCAGTCCGCGTTCGATGGGGCGTCGCCGCTCCATGTAGTCCGTCGGGTGCTGCGGCGTGTAGAGTTTGCAGTCGGGGCCGATTTTCGTGCGGGCGCCGATGGAGATGCCGCCGCTGTCCAGAAACGTGGCTCCCGCATTGACGAATACGTTCTCGCCCATGCGGATCGGGTGGCCGTGATCGCAGAAAAAGGGCGGAATGATCGTCGCCGAAGCCGGAATTCCCGGGATCAACTCCTCCAATGCCTCCCGTCGGGTGCGGTCGTCGTCGGCTCCGGCCCGTACGAAGCGTTCTATGCAACCTTGGGCGTGGCGGATCGAAGCGGCGATATCCGGCGACGAAAAGTCGTAGTATTCGCCGGTGCCCATTTTTTCTAATTCGGTCATAACCATATTATTATGCGATAGTTCGTCCGATGGCGCGAGGGTTCCGACCGCTGCAGAGTGCGGGAGCGTCGAACCTAAACCTTTATTTGATGAAAAATCTGTAGATGTCGTTGCCGTTGGCGTAGAGCAGGAGCACCAGGATGATGACCAGACCTATGTATTGCGCGATCTCCAGCACCTTGTCGCTCACCTTGCGGCCCGTGAGCATCTCCCAGAAGGTGAACAGAGCATGCCCGCCGTCCAGTCCCGGAATGGGCAGGATGTTCATCACACCCAGGATGATCGACAGAAACGCCGTCTTGAACCAGAAATCGGGCCAGTCCCATTGCCCCGGAAATATGCTGCCGATCGACAGGAAGCCGCCGACTTCCTCGTAGAGCTTGGTCTTGGGTTGCACGATCAGCTTCAGCTGCTGCCAGTATGACGCGATCGTTCGGCCCGCCTTGCGGAATCCCGCCGGAATCGACTGCCCGAAAGTGTAGTGCTTCGTGCGCAGGGTATAGGGATTGGCCGCCATGACCCCCAGCGCGCCTTCGGCGGACACCGGCACGTCGAGCCGCAGCGTGTCGCTTCCGCGCAGCACTTTCAGCCCTACGGTTTCGCCCGCATGCAGTTGCAGCAGCGCCTTATAATCCTGAAACTCCAGATTTTCGTAACGCTTGCCCCCGGCGACCTCCATGCCTGCGATTTCGTCGCCGCGGCGCAGCCCGGCGGCACTCGGCGCGACTACGCTGTCGATGAGGAAAGGTTGGCGGAGGGTGAAGAATTTCTCGAATCCCTTGGCCTGACGCATGGCGATCAGGTCGTCGAGCGAGAGTTCGAGCGTGGTCTCGACACCCGCACGCTCCACCACCACGGTGCGGCCTTTCTCGGTGATGAGCAGCGTGATGAGCAGCTGCGGCAGCTCGTCGACCGGCTCGCCGTCGATCGTCACGAACCGGTCGCCGTCGCGGAATCCCAGACGGTGCCCTTCGTCGTTGAAGTTGTAGCCCCAGCGGGCATCGGCGTTCGAGAAGTAGGTTTCGCCCCATGCGTAGCAGATGCCGCAGTAGATGGCTATGGCCAGCACCACATTCATCACCACGCCGGCGATCATCACCAGAAAACGTTTCCAGGCCGGTTTCGCGCGGAATTCCCACTCCTGCACCGGCTGCTTGAGCTGCTCCTTGTCCATCGATTCGTCGATCATGCCGGCGATCTTGACATAGCCGCCTAACGGCAGCCAGCCCAAGCCGTATTCCGTGTGGCCGCGCTTGAACTTCAGGAGCGAGAACCACGGATCGAAGAAGATGTAGAATTTGTCGACGTGGATGCGGAACACGCGCGCCATGATGAAGTGCCCCAGTTCGTGGATGCCCACCAAAATGGTGAAGCATAGGAAGAACTGGACGATCTTGATGAATATTTCCATGTCGCAGAAAAGGTTACAGATTGAGGTATGCCTCCGCCAGCCGGCGGGCTTCGTCGTTGGCCCGGGCGTAGTCGTCGAGCGACGGCCGGGCGACGAATGTCGCGTGGCCGAGGGCGTGTTCTATCGTTTTCACGATGTCGAGCCAGCGGCAGGAGCCGGCCAGAAACGCCGCTACGGCCGTCTCGTTGGCGCCGTTCATCGTGCAGGCGGCCGTACCGCCGCGCCGCAGACAGTCGTAGGCGATGTCCAGAGCGGGATACTTCGCCCGGTCGACCTCGGCGAAGGTGAGGGTGGGGTGGGCCATAAAGTCGAACCGCTTGCCGGGCCGCTCGGCACGCCGGGGGAACATCAGCGCGAAGCTGATGGGCAGCCGCATGTCGGGCGTACCCAACTGCGCCTTGATCGCGCCGTCTTCGAATTCGACCATCGAGTGGACGATCGACTGCGGATGCAGCAGCACGGCGATCTTTTCGGCCGGCATGCCGAACAACCAGCGGGCTTCGATCACCTCGAATCCCTTGTTGACCAGCGTCGACGAGTCGATCGTGATCTTGGCGCCCATCTGCCATTGGGGGTGGTGCAGCGCTTGTTCGACGGTCGCCGCGGCCAGCTGTTCGGGCGTGAAGTCGCGGAACGCTCCGCCGCTGCAGGTGAGGATCACCCGGCGAACGGGCGCCTGCTCGCCCAAAAGGCATTGGAAAACGGCTGAATGTTCCGAATCCACCGGCAGGATCGGCGCCCGATGCTCGGCCGCCAGCCGCATCACCGTTTCGCCGCCTACCACCAGCGACTCCTTGTTGGCTAAAGCCAGCTTCTTGCCTGCTTCGAGGGTCGCCACCGTGGGCGCCAGCCCCGCATAGCCTACCAGCGCGTTGACCACCGTGTCGGTGTCGCCTGCGGCGGCTACCTGGGCCACGGCTTCGTCGCCGGCGTAGACTTTCACGTCGGTGTCGGCCAGCGCATCGCGCAGCTGCGCGTAACACTCCTTGTCGGCGATCACCGCCGTGTCGGCATCGAATTCGCGGGCCTGGGCCGCCAGCCGTCGCCAGTTGCGATGCGCCGTCAGCACCCGCACTTCGAAACGCTCCGGATTCTCCCGGGCGATGTCGAGTGTCTGCATGCCGATCGAACCGGTCGAACCGAGTATGGCGAGCCGTTGTTTCATCAGAACACGATGTAGCCCTCGGGGTCTACGGGTTTGCCGCTGTTCCAGAGTTCGAACTCGAAGAGCTGGAGTTCGCCGTCCTTGACTTCGGCGTTGTAGCCGATCAACTCGCCCGAGCGGATGATCTGCCCTCTTTTCACCAGCGACTGCGAGAGATGACGGTAGATCGAAAGCAGGCTGTTGGGGTGCTGCACTTCGATGGTGTATCCCGTTTCGGGCGTCCAGTTGCTGATGACCACCGTCCCTTCGTCGATTGCCGTCACGGGGGCCGCCGCCGCCGCCGCGATCCGCAGGCCGAAGTTGCCCTGCTTGATGTCGAAACGGTCGGTGATGATGCCTTCGATGGGCATCGCCAGCTCCATCGTGCGGCGGATGTTGGTGCGCGGGGCGTTGATGCCGGCCAGCGAATAGGGACCGTCGCTCTCCATCTGCGCGCGCAGGAGCGAATCTTCGGACGAGCGCATCACCAGCATCTTGCGCGTGCGCAGGCTGTCCGACGATGCGAACGTGCGCACCACGGGCATTTTGCCTTCGAGGATCATGGAGATGTTCTCGTTGTAGGTCATCATGTCGGAGAGCATGCGCTCCATCGAGTCCAGACGCAGGATGTTCTTCACGATGCTTTCGCGTTCGCGCCCCGCCTGGGTGCGGTAGCCGGGCAGGAACTCCAGCACGGGCGTGTAGGCCATCAGCGAGAGTTCGATGATGAAGAGCAGCAGCACGAACGCCACCAGTCCGGCGAAGATGCTCGCCGGCGAGAGGTGCATGTGCCACTCTTCGCGGTTGTCCGAGGCATCGCGCATGCTGAGGCGGCGCTTGCGGAATATGTTGTGCCATAGATTCGCTATGGACTGCCAAAGTCTCATGGGTTTCATCGTCATACGGTAGTGTGTTTGCGACCGCTTTCCGCCGGGGCGCGAAAGGCGCTCCCGCGAAAGCGCGGACGGTTCGTTCCCGCAAAGTTAATACAACCCGCGCGGACTGCCAAATTTATTTGTCCTCCAGCCAGTTCATGAAGTCGGCGGTGCGCGAGCGGCTGACGAAAACTTCGAAGTCGGGTTTGGGTTCTATCGCCACTTTGAGCCTGTTGCTCAAGTGTTTCGATATCCCGGCTATGGCGCCGATCGAGACCGTGCAGTTGCGCGAAAGGCGGAAGAACTGGCGCGGGTCGACCTGCTCCGATACCGCGTCGAGCGAGGCGTCGAGGATCAGTTTGCGCCCCTCGACGGTCACCAGATAGGTGTATTTGTCTTCGGCGTAGAAATAGGCCACCTGGTCGGTGTTCACCACCGTGATCTTGTCGCCCAGTCGCACGGCGAAGCGCTTCTTGTAGTCGCGGCCCGCGTGGCCCAGAATTTCGCGCAGCATGTCGGCGTCGGGCGTCGGGGCGAACTGCTCCGAGGCCAGCGCTTTGCGGCAGCGCTCCACGGCGGCCTGCAGCTCGTCGGGCGCGATGGGCTTGAGCAGGTAGTCCACGCTGTTGATGCGGAACGCCCGGAGCGCATAGTTGTCGTAGGCCGTCGTGATGACCACTTTGGCCCGCACCGGGGTTTGGGCGAAGATGTCGAAACACATGCCGTCGGAGAGCTGCACGTCCATGAAGATGATGTCGGGGCGGTTGGTCGGGTCGCGGAGCCAGGCCACGGTGCCCACCACCGAGCTTTGCGTGCCTATGATGCACAGATCGTCGAAATGCTTTTCGATCAGGCGTCGCAGGTTGGTCTGGGCCGGGATTTCGTCCTCTACGATCAGTACGTTGTAGGTTCTTTTCATAACAGGGGCAGTTGTACCCGGAACTCCGTGTCGGTACGTTCGACGACGACGGGGCTGTCCGAGAGGTCGAGGTATTGTTGGCTGATGTTGCGCAGCCCCACGCCCGTCGAGTCCGGGGCGTTGAGGCGGGGCTGCAGGTCGTTCGTCACCGTGAGCCGGTCGCCCGCGGCCCGGATCCGCACGCGGAGCGGTTGCTCGGGACTCACCACGTTGTGCTTGGTCGCGTTTTCGATCAGCAGCTGCAGGCTGCACGGCACCACATAGCGGTTCAGGGCCTCCGGCGGGATGTCGGTCTCCACATGAAACCCGCTCGTGAAACGCTCCTGCAGCAGATCAATGTATTTGCAGGCGAATTCCAGCTCTTCGTGCAGCGGCACCAGAGGTTCGTTCTCGTTTTTGAGCATGTAGCGGTAAGTGCCGGCCAGTTTGCGGATGAAGGTGCTCGCCCGCTCGGTTTCGTGCTCCTGTACCAGATAGTCGAGGATGTTGAGCGAGTTGAACAGGAAGTGGGGGTTGATCTGTTGCTTGAGTCGGTCGTAGCGGAACTGGGCCTGGTGTTTCTTGCCCCGTTCGGCGCGCAGCTCCTGATGCGAGCGGATGACATAGACCACCAATTGCAGCACCGCATAGACCAGTATGTCGACCAGCAGCACCACCGTGTAGAGCCGGTAGAATCCGCGGGCTGACATCGTCGCTCCGTTGCCTTGCGGCAGCCCGTAGTAGACCGCCGCCGTGAGCAGCAGCACGAACAGCAGCGTGAAGAGCGCCGAGACGATGATGCGCACATCGCGCCGCCGGAGCATGCGGGCGCGCAGGTTCACGAAGATCACGTTGCCGCAAAACATCGTGGTCAGGGCCAGCGAGTTCTCCAGCAGCCGTCGGAATTCGGGATATACGCCCTCCTGCTCGAAATAGGGCGAGTTGAAAAGCCGGGTGTAGAAGATGCGCAGCACCATCACCGCCGCTACGATCTCCACGATCTGCCATGTCGAGGGCGTCCATCGTATGGGGCTGGGCGTGGCGGCCCCGCGCGAGCGGGCGAAGGCGTAGGTCAGCCAACCGATCAGTTCGGTGACGAGGGTCGTGGCGATGGCCGACGCCAGGATGCTGCTGCCCACGATTTCCTGGATGAACTGGGCGCTGTAGATGCCGAACAGATATCCCGTGAAGATCCAAATGAGGGCCAGCGCCGCCACGAACTCCACGCGCAGGCTGCGCCGGATCGCTATGAGGAGAATCATCGACAGCGTGAGCACGGTCAGCGGCACGTCGTCCACATGGTCGAACAGGCGGCTCAACACCGCCACCGCGGCATGCGCTGCGGCAAAAAGGTGGATGAGGGCCGGGGTGCTTATCGAGAAGCGTTTCATGCGTCGGGAGTCGGAAAAACCACTTTAAAGATAGTCGTTTTCTTCGATTCGGCCAAATTTCGGAGCCGGAAAGTGGTCGGAAAATCGCGGGTAAATGGCCACGAAACGATCGGCATGCAGCCTGAAAATCGAGACGGAGCCGGATCGCCGTTTTCTGCCTCGCTCTGTCTTTGCGGATGCCTGTAGTGTTCGTCCTGCGGTTTTTACCGTTCGTCGGTTCGTTCGTGCCGTTCGTCGGAAGCGAGTCTCCGAATTCCGATATTTATATTTAATTTTACTAAACCGAACCTACGAACTCGTCACTCTTATGAAAAAACCGAAACTGTCTTTTTGGCAGATATGGAACCTCAGCTTCGGCTTTCTGGGCGTCCAGATCGGCTATTCGCTGCAGAACTCGAATACGTCGACCATTTTCGAATCGTTGGGCGCCGATCTCTCGCACCTGAGCTACTTCTGGCTCGCCGCGCCGATCGCCGGCCTCGTGATCCAGCCCATCGTCGGTCTCTTTTCCGACGGCACCTGGACGCGTTTCGGGCGGCGCGTGCCGTTCATCCTCGGCGGTGCCCTCGTCTCGGCCCTCGCTCTGGCTCTGATGCCCAATGCGCCGCTGCTGCTCGCTTTCGCGCCGCTGGCCATGGGGGCTTTCATCCTGCTGTTCATGGATCTGTCGTTCAACGTGACGATGCAGCCGTTCCGCGCTTTGGTCGCCGACATGCTCGACGATTCACAGAAGACCAAGGGCTATGTCGTCCAGACTTTCCTCATCAACCTCGGCGCCGTCGTCGGTGCCGTCCTGCCGCTCCTGCTCACTCGCTGCGGCGTTTCCGACGAAGTCGTTCCCGGACAGGTCTCGGCCCACATCGCGTGGTCTTATTATATAGGTGGCGCCATTTTGCTCGCCACGGTGCTGGTCACCGCATTCAGAACCCGGGAGTATCCTCCCGAGGAGTTCGCCAAGTACAACGACGAGAGCGTCGACGAGGCGCAGGCCAAGCCTTCGTTCATGGAGCTGATGCGTAACGTCCCGAAAGTGATGTTGCAGCTGGGCGTCGTGCAGTTCTTCTCGTGGGCCGCGCTGTTCCTCATGTGGACTTACCTCAAACCCGCCATCACGGGCGTCGCCACTTCGGGCGGCGCGCTGCTCTCCGAGGGCGAGGCGCAGACGTGGGTCGGCGTGCTGAACGGCACCTATCCCGTGCCCGCCTGCATCGCCTCGCTCTTCATCGCCGGCATCGCCGCCCGGTGGGGCAACAAACCCGTCTACGCCCTCTGCCTGCTGTTCGGTGCGGCCGGATTCGCGGGCCTCTGCTTCCTTTCCGACAAATATGCCCTCATGCTCCCCATGGTCGGCATCGGCATCGCCTGGGCCGGCATCCTCGCCATGCCCTATGCGATCCTTTCGCGGGCCGTCGAGGCGCGCCGCATGGGCGTCTACATGGGCATCTTCAATTTCACGATCACCGTGCCGCAGATCGTCGTCGGTCTTACGGGCGGCCTGATCGTCACGCATCTGTTCCACGGCAATCCGGTGTCGATGATCGCCCTGGCCGGCGTCTTCATGGCGCTGGCGGCCGTGTCGGTCTTCTTCGTTCAAGAAAAATAGTATGATTACCTGCTGCATCTTCGATCTCGACGGGGTTCTCGTCGATACCGCCAAATACCACTATCTCGCCTGGGCCGAGCTGGCCCGGGCTTTGGGCTTCGAGTTCACGTCCGAGCAGGGCGAGGCCACCAAGGGCGTCAGCCGCATGGCCTCGCTCGACATCGTGCTGCGTGCCGGGGGCATGGAGCACCGCTTTTCCGCCGAAGAGAAAGAGCGCCTGGCCGCCGAGAAGAATGCCCGCTATTTGGAGTTTATCACCCGCATGACCGCCGACGAGGTGCTGCCCGGGGCGCTGCAGTTCCTGCAGGGGCTGAAAGCCGCAGGCATCAAGGTGGTGCTGGGATCGGCGTCGAAGAACGCCGGCGTCATCCTCGACCGCTGCGGGTTGCGCCTCCTGTTCGACCATGTGGTCGACGGCACGCTCGTTTCCAAGGCCAAGCCCGATCCCGAGGTCTTCGCCAAGGGGGCCGAGCTGGCCGGCGAGCGTCCTGCGGATTGCGTCGTCTTCGAGGATGCTGCCGCCGGCATCGAGGCCGCCACGCGCGCCGGCATGCGCTCGGTGGGCGTCGGGGGCAGCCCGCTGCTGAACCGGGCCACCCTGCAGCTGCCCACGTTCGAGGGCTTCACGTTCGAGAAACTTCGCCAACAAATCGACTAATCCATATGAACCAGTTCATCCAAACCGACCCCTGGATGCTCGTCGAGGAGCATTTCGATCCCGCGCGCGTCAAGTCTTCCGAGTCGCTTTTCGCGCTGGGCAACGGCGTCATGGGCGGCCGCGCCAACTTCGAGGAGCGCTATTCTGGCGATTCGTTGCAGGGCAACTACATCGGTGCGATCTACTATCCCGACAAGACCCGTGTGGGGTGGTGGAAAAACGGCTATCCCGAGTATTTCGCCAAGGTGCTCAACTCGGCGTTCTGGATCGGCGTCGACGTTGCGGTCGACGGCGAACCGCTCGACCTGGCCTGCGTCGAGGTGCTCGCATTCCGCCGCGAGCTGGACATGCG
Source organism: uncultured Alistipes sp. (assembly GCA_964431265.1). Classification (GTDB taxonomy): domain Bacteria; phylum Bacteroidota; class Bacteroidia; order Bacteroidales; family Rikenellaceae; genus Alistipes. The sequence goes on from CAYSJF010000008.1 coordinate 18,926, forward strand.
GCGTTCGGTCTTGACGCGCCGCATGACCGTGCGTATGCGGTCGGGTGCCGAAGTCGAGGTCGAAGTCGTGCGGTTCCTCTCGCTCGAACGGCGCGAACTGGGCGTCATCCGCTATGCCGTCCGGCCGCTCGACCGGGCTGCCGAAATCACCTTCTCGCCCTACATCGACGCCGACGTCCGCAATACCGACGCCAACTACGACGAGAAGTTCTGGGAGCATGTCTCCACCGACGGCGACGCCGTGCAGAGCCGCACCAAAAAGAGCGGCTTCGATGTCGCCTGGGCGCAGCGCGTCTTCCTCGACGGCGCCGAATTCCGCTGCGAGACGACGCCCGAAAAGGTGCGTCATACGGCCTCCGTGCGCCGCGAAGCGGGGGAGTGGGCCACGCTTTATAAATATGTGGGCATCTGTTCGTCGCTCAACCATCGTCCCGAGGAGCTGATCGCCGCCGCCCGGGCCGTGGCGGACGACGGTGCGAGGGTCATGTTCGGCCCGCTGCTCCGCGAACAGGAGGAGGCCTGGGCCGCCCGCTGGCACAGCTGCGACATCGAGATCGGCGGCGACGATGCCGCCCAGCAGGGCATCCGCTTCTGCATCTTCATGCTGCTGCAGACCTACACGGGTGTCGACACGCGTCTGAACATCGGCCCCAAGGGCTTCACGGGCGAGAAATACGGCGGCGTAACCTATTGGGATACGGAGGCTTACTGTCTGCCTTTCTATATGGCCACCGCCGGCCGCGAGGTCGCCCGCGAATTGCTCGTCTACCGCTACAACCAGCTCGACAAGGCGATCGAGAATGCCGCGAAGTTGGGCTTCCACGGCGGTGCCGCGCTCTATCCGATGGTGACGATCAACGGCGAGGAGTGCCACAACGAGTGGGAGATCACTTTCGAGGAGATCCACCGCAACGGCGCTATCGCCTATGCTGTTTTCAACTACATCCGCTACACCGGCGACGAAGCCTATCTGGCCGAGGGCGGCGCCGAGGTGCTGCTTTCGATCGCCCGCTTCTGGGCGCAGCGCATCACGTGGTCGGAGGCCCGCAAGAAGTATGTCATGCTCGGCGTCACCGGCCCCAACGAATACGAGAACAACGTCAACAACAACTGGTACACCTCCTACATCGCCTGCTGGTGCCTGCGCTATGCCGCCCAGGCCGTGAAGTGGGTGCGCGAACACCGTCCCGAGGCCTATGCCGCGATGTGTGCCAAGCGTGCTTTCGACGAACAGGCCGAAACGGCCGTGTGGGCCGAGATCGACGCCAACATGTATCTGGGCGAAGATCGCGAACTGGGCATTTTCCTCCAGCAGGACGGCTATCTGGACAAGGAGCAGATTCTGGTCGCCGACCTCGATCCCGCCGAGCGGCCGATCAATCAGAAGTGGTCGTGGGATCGCATCCTGCGTTCGTGCTTCATCAAGCAGGCCGACGTGCTGCAGGGCCTCTACCTCTTCCAGGAGGACTTCGACGAGGCGACCTTGCGCCGCAACTTCGATTTCTACGAGGCCCGCACGGTCCACGAATCGTCGCTCTCGCCTTGCGTCCACGCCATTCTGGCCGCCAAGCTCGGCCTCATGGAGAAGGCTTACGAAATGTACCTGCGCACCTCGCGGCTCGACCTCGACGACTACAACCGCGAGGTCGAGGAGGGGTGCCACGTTACGTCGATGGCCGGGTCGTGGCTCTCGGTCGTCGAGGGCTTCGGCGGCATGCGCGTCGTCGACGGCACCCTCTCGTTCCGGCCCCACCTGCCCGCCGCATGGGAGCACCTCGCGTTCCGCATCGACTACCGGGGCCGCGTGCTCTCGGTGCGCATCGGGCGCGGCCATGTCGACATTTCCTGCGAAGGAGAACCCGTCGAGATCATCCTCGCCGGCGAGCGGCTGCTCGTCGAGGGGAGGCTCTCGCGCGATTTGCAATAGAAACAACCAGACAACCTAATTATTCACTAACACAAACGGCTTTATGCGAAAAATTTTAGCTATGTGTTTGGGTATTATGCTGTTAAGCACGATTACCCCCCCCCTCGCGACGGCACAGAACCGCGGTCTCGAGCTTAAGGGCGTCGTTGTCGACGCTTCCGGTACGCCCGTTATCGGAGCCACCGTGGTGGAGTTGGGAACCACCAACGGTACGTCGACCGACTTCAACGGACAGTACGTGCTGTTCGTCAAGGACGGCAGTGCCGCCGTTCAGATCAGTTTCATCGGTTATAAGGACCTGCAGCGCGTCGCTTCGTCGTCCGACCTCGCGCGCGTCGTGCTCGAGGAGGACCTCATGTCGCTCGACGAAGTGGTGGTCATCGGTTACGGTGCCGTCAAGAAGAACGACATGACCGGTTCGGTCGTCGCCGTCAAAGCCGAGGAGGTCAACCGCGGCGCCCTGACTTCGCCCCAGGAGTTGTTGCGCGGCAAGGTGCCGGGCGTCAACATCGTCTCGGGCGACGGCGCTCCGGGTGCCGGTGCCGAAATCCGCATCCGCGGCGGCGCTTCGCTCTCGGCCAACAACAACCCGCTGATCGTCATCGACGGCGTGCCCGTGGCCAACGACGCCGGCCCCGGCATGGCCAACGGTCTGTCGATGGTCAACCCCAACGACATCGCTTCGTTCACCGTGCTGAAGGATGCTTCGGCCACGGCCATCTACGGTTCGCGCGCTTCGAACGGCGTCATCCTCATCACCACCAAGAAGGGCGAGGGCGGCAAACCCCACGTATCCTATAACGGCAGCGTCTCCGTCAAGCACAACTTCAAGACCATGGAGATGATGAACGCCGCCCAGTTCAAGGATTACATCCTCACCACCAATCCCGACCTGGCCGACAAGTCCGAAGCGCTCTTCGGCCCGGCCGACACCGACTGGCAGAGCCTGATCTACAAGGTCGGCATCGCCACCGACCACAACATTTCGGTCTACGGCTCGGCTTTGGAGGACAAACTTCCCTACCGCGCTTCGGTCGGCTACACCTACGACGGCGGTACGCTCAAGACTTCCGACAACCAGCGCGTGACGGTCGACCTGAACCTCGCGCCCAAGTTCTTCAAGGATCATCTGTCGGTCAACCTCAATGCCAAGGGCATCTACAACCGCGCCAACTACGCCGATACCGGCGCTATCGGGGCTGCGGTCTACTTCGATCCCACGCAGGAACCCTACCTCCGTACCGGGGAGGGGGCCATCGACTACGCTACGAACAACGGCTACTTCAATTGGAGTTCCAACCTGGCCGACACCAACCCGCTGTCGCTGCTCTACGACAAGTGGGACGCCAACAACTCCTACCGTGCCTTGGGCAACCTGCAGTTCGACTATAAGGTGCACGGCCTCGAAGAGTTGAGCTTCAACCTCAATCTGGGTCTCGACATCACGTCGACTTCCGGCGATAAGGGCAACAAGCCCGGTTCGATCATGGCCAATCGCGACGGCGACGACGCCTACAAGACGCGCGGCCGCTTCGAGGAGTACAAGAACCTCCACCGCAACCAGCTGCTGGAGTTCTACGCCAACTATGCCAAGGAGTGGGGCATCCACAACTTCAGCGTCATGGCCGGTTACTCGTGGGCCGAGAACTATGCTTCGACCGATTCGTGGAACTACGGCCGCGTAGTCTCCGCCGACGAGTCGCGCCCGTGGGACGTCAAGGAGATCAACAAGACCCATTCGGCCTATCAGGATGTGCTGGTTTCGTTCTACGGCCGTCTGAACTACTCGGTCGATTCGCGCTACCTGCTCACGTTCACCATGCGTGCCGACGGTTCGTCGCGCTTCGTGGGCAAGAACCGCTGGGGTTACTTCCCCTCGGCCGCCGCAGCCTGGAACATCGCCCAGGAGAAGTTCCTCAAGAACTCCAACGTCGTCTCGGCCCTCAAGCTCCGCCTGGGCTGGGGTGTCACGGGCCAGCAGGACTTCTCCGACCGCTATGCCGCCAAGTCCTACGCCGAAATTTCGAAAGACCCCGCCACGCAGTATCCGCTGGGCGGCGACGAGTGGTACTATCCCCTCAAGCCGCAGGCCTATAACGAGAGCCTGAAGTGGGAGGAGACCACCACCTACAACGTCGGCCTCGACTTCGGCTTCCTCAACGGCCGCATCAACGGTTCGGTCGACGCCTACTACCGCAAGACCGACGACATGCTCTCGTACGTCGCCGTGCCTCTGGGCGGCAACTTCTCCAACTACGTCTACCAGAACATCGGTTCGATGAAGAACAAGGGTATCGAGGTGTCGTTGAACTTCGTACCCGTGCAGACCAAGGACTGGAACCTGCAGATCGGCCTGAACGGTACGTTCCAGAACACCGAGATCACCTCCCTGCCGTCGGATGCCATCGACGTGGGCGGTGCCGGCGGCGGTACGGGCAACACGGCCCAGCGCCACATGGTCGGCTATACGCCCTATACGTTCTACCTCTGGCAGCAGGCTTACGACGCCGACGGCAAGGCCATCGAGAATGCGCTCGTCGACCGCGACGGCGACGGTCAGATCACCAACGCCGACCGTTACATGACCAACAAGAGCCCCAACCCCGACTTCTACTACGGCGTCAACCTCAAGCTGACCTACAAGAACTGGGACTTCGGCTTCAACGGCCACGGCACCGTGGGCAACTACATGTTCAACGACGTCATGCGCCGTTCGGCCACTTCCTATTACCGCGACCTGATCGGTAAGGGCTACCTGACGAACACGCAGCCCGTGGCTTCGCGCTATGGCTTCACGTCGAGCGCCTCCACGGCACAATGCCTCTCCGACCTCTTCCTGGAGGAGGCTTCGTTCTTCCGCATGGACGACATCAACCTGGGCTATACGTTCCACAACGTCGCCAAGTCGGGCGTTTCGATCCGTCTGGCCGCCGGCGTGCAGAATGTCTTCGTCATCACCAACTACAGCGGTCTCGATCCCGAGGTTTCGGTGGCCGGAGGTATCGACGGCAACGTCTACCCGCGTCCGCGCATCTACAGCCTGCGTCTGGGCATCAACTTTTAATCCGAGGAGTTCACAACTATGAAAAAGCATATTTTATTCGCATTCTGTGCGGCTCTGTCGTTCACCGCTTGTCTCGGCGACCTCGACCAGAACCCGCTTTCGGATACGGCCATTCCCAATGGCGAAATCTATTCCAACCCCATCTACCGCATGGGACAGCTGGCCAAGATCTACGGCGGCTTCACGCTCGTCGGCCAGTCGGGTGCCGGTACGGCCGACATCGCGGTCGGCGATGCCGGTGCTTCGGAGTTCCTGCGCGCCTGGTGGTCGATCCAGACCCTCTCCACGGACGAGGGCCACTGCGTCTGGGGCGACGGTTGGGTCAAGGAGGTCTGCAACGACACCTGGACGTCGACCAAGAACGACGCCATCTACGCCACCTATACCCGCGCCATGATGATGGTCGCTTTCGCCAACGAGTTCCTGCGCAACACCAGCGACGGCGATGCCGAGGTCGCTATCGAGCGTGCCGAGGTGCGTTTCCTGCGCGCCTATGCCTACTGGATTCTGCTCGACTGCTTCGGCAATCCGCCTTTCGTGGTCGAAACCGATCCCGTCGGCTCCGCCAAACCCAAGCAGACCGACGCCAAGTCGCTCTTCGCGTGGTTGAAAGCCGAACTCGACGAGCTGACCGGCGAGGCTTCGCACCTCAAGGCGCCGCACACGCAGGCCTATCCGCGCATCGACAAGGGTGCCGCCTACGGTTTGCTGGCCCGCCTTTGCCTCAACCACAAAACCTATCTGGGCGAGGAGAGCACCGATTACTACACCGCCGCTATGAACGCCGCTGAAGAGGTTATCAAGGCATACGATCTTTGCCCTGATTACGAGGCGCTTTTCATGGGCGACAACGGCGAGAACCCCGATGCACTGAAGGAGATCGTCTACGCTTCGTGCTACGACGCTACGCGTACGCAGTCTTATGGCGGCGCCACCTATCTGATCGCGGCCAGCCAGGGCAACCTCAAGGACGGCGATAAGAAGCGCCTGGGTACCTCGGAGGCTTGGTCCGGTCTGGTTACGTCCACCGAGTTCGTCGCCAAGCTCATCGGCAATGCTGCCGATGTCGCCGAAGTAGGTGCCGAACCCGATTTCTCGTCGGTCGACAAACGCGCCCTCGTTTCGCTGCGTTTCTCCGACGACAAGACCATGAACGGCTCCGACTTCACCGCCGGCTGGCATGTCTGGAAGTTCAACAACAACCGCTTCCTCGATCCCGAGACCGACTATTCCGAGCGCGAACTCTTCGTTTCGATCGACTTCCCGATGATCCGTGCCGCCGAAATGTACCTCGCCTATGCCGAGGCCAAGGCCCGCATCGACGGCGGTACGACCTCCGACGCCACGGCCGTAGGCTACGTCGCCGAGCTGCAAAAGCGCGCCGGCGCCACTCAGGCTTCGGGTTCCATAACGCTCGAAAACATCTTCGACGAGATCACCCGCGAGCTTTACTGGGAGGGTTTCCGCCGCACGACGCTCATCCGCTTCGATAAGTTCACGTCGGGCACCTATCTGTGGCCGTTCAAGGGTGGCGTCGCTTCGGGTCAGGCGCTTCCCGATTACCTCAAGCTCTTCCCCATTCCGTCCGACGACCGTCAGGTCAACAACAATCTGGAGCAGAACCCCGGTTATTAGTGTCTCATTCTAAATATTGCTTACGATGAAATTCTTGAGATATATTTCTTGCGCGGCGGCGGCTTTGGCGCTGTTCGCCTGCCAGGAGGTCGACAAGACCTGCGCCCTGCCGGCCGATCGGGTCGAGGCGCCCGTCATGGACGAGCATTCCGACATCGTGATCGATGCCGACAACCTCTCCTCCGAGGTGACTTTCACGTGGAGCGCCGTCGACTACGGCTACTATGCCGCCGTCTCCTACGCCCTCTACTGCGTCTACGGCGAGTCCGATCCCTACCAGATCGGCGAGTCCTACACCACGAGCTACACCCTCACCAAGGAGGCGCTGAACAACGCGCTGGTCAACGACAAGGGTCTTGCCGTGCCGGCCAACACGACCTCCCCGGTCTTCTTCTACGTTACCTCGGCGATCTCTTCCGACGAGAACGATCCCTACCTGCGGAAGTCCGAGGCCATCGCTCTCAACGTTACCACCGTCAAGTCCACGTCGGCTCCGTGGGTGCGCCGTCCGCTCTATGTGCCCGGTGCGCATCAGGGCTGGTCGCCTGCGACGGCTCCCGTGCTGTGGGAGAATGGCGAGAACAGCGACATCTACGAAGGTCCCGTCTATCTTGCGCAGGCCGACGGTGCCGCGATGTGCGAATTCAAGTTCACCGACACTCCGGATTGGGTCGGCGGCAACTTCGGCACCAGCCTCGATGCGTTGGAAAACGGCGGCGGCTCGGGCAACCTGAAGACCGATGCCGGCCTCTACTGGATCAAGGTTACGCTGGAGTCCGACCACTCGACCGGCTCGGTCAAGCTGACCCCGATCGCTTGCATCGGTGTCATCGGTACGGCGATCGGCGGCTGGGACGACGAGGACGATCTCGTCATGACATTGGCCGGTCTGCCGACCGATCCCGTAGATTCGGAAGATCCCGGGTATGCTGCTTACGAGGCTGCACACAACGCTGCCGTCAACGCCCAGATTTGGGAAGCCGTATGCGACGATTGCACTGGCGGTGAGTTCAAGTATCGCCTCAACCATGCTTGGGAGCAGAACTGGGGCGGCGACCTGGCTCGCCTGAATCCTGGCGGCGACAATATTTCGGCCGGGTTCACCGGTAAGGTGCGGTTCACCATCGACTTCCACGGCGACATCGCCGCGCTGGCCGAAGATGTTACCAATCCGTCGCCTGTTTCGGGTACGGTCGAAAAGGCCGAGTAAATGTTTCAGCGATTCCGAGGCGGCTCCGGTCGCCCCGGACATCCAACACTTAAAACGAATACGATCATGAAAATTCTGAAACATATCTTGTCGGCCGCCGCGCTGCTGGTGCTCGCTGCGGCCTGCAACCACGATCCCGACGAACTCGTCCTGCCGGCTTCCGACCTTTCGATCGCCGCTCATAGCAAGGTCGTCGTCAACGGATCGACCATCGACGAAGATTTCACCCTCGTGTGGTCGCCCGTCCGCTTCGCTGCGTCCGCGGAGGTCGCCTATACGGTCGAGGTGAGCACCGTTCTCCCGGATTATCCCGTCTTTCCGCAGGAGTCCGGTTACACCCTGTTGGGTTCCACGCAGGCTACCCACTTCACCTGCAAGAACTCCGAGCTTTTCGATCTGCTGGGCATTTCGCTTACGGGCGACTACGACATCGAGTTCCTCGTTACGGCCACTTCCGCTGCCGGCGAATCCAAACAGAAGTCGATCGTCGTGCCGTTCGAGTACACGAAGATCACCTACCTCTGGATTCCCGGCGCTTATCAGGGCTGGGACTTCTCGAAGCCCATTTCGCGTCTCTTGCAGGGCGATGACGGCATCTTCCGCGGCTTCGTCTACCTGCCCGAGGGCGGCGAGTTCAAATTCGCGTCGCAGCCCAATTGGGACGGTACCGCTTACGGCGTCGGCGCGGAGGAGGGTGCGCTCGATACCGATGCCGAAGCCGCCAATCTCTCGGCTGCTGCCGGTCTCTACTACATCGAGCTTGATACCGAGACTCTGACCTATGTCCTGCTGCCTCTGGAGAGCGTTTCGCTCATCGGCGAGGGCGTCGGCGGTTGGAACGACGGCGACGATGTCGAAATGACCTACGACGCCGCTTCCAAATCGTGGGTCGGTTTCGCCGATGCTGTTGCCGGCGCCGAGTATAAGGTACGCTTCAACAAGGCGTGGAATATTACCGTCGGCGATAAGGAGTACGACTGCTCGCTCGGCGGCAACCCCGCAGAATTGGCATTCAAGGGCGCCAACCTCTCCGTCGAGGGCGAGGGCGGCATCACGGCTTTCACGCTTTCGATCTTCGACTATCCCTACAATATCAAGGAGGGTGCCGTCGAGGAGAACGACGGCGTGCTCTATCTCGTCAGCTCGGTCGACGAGTGGAACTACCTTGCAGCCACGAAGTTGAATTGTCTCGAAGAGGGCAAGTTCTACGGTTTGGCCGATTTTGTCGGCGCCACGTCGCCCGAAATTCTGCTCGCCCGTCTGCAGACTCCGCTGGGTACCCGCTTCGGAGGCAGCGCTACTGCGCTCGAAACCTATCTCGGCGGTGCCGAAGCTACGGCGATCGCTGCTACGGCCGGTATGAACTTCTACGCCGTCGACCTCGCAGCCGATCCTAAAGCGCTCTACGAGACTGCGATCACCGACGTTGCCGTCGTGCTTGCCGGCGACGAGACTGCCTCGCCGCTCGCCATGACGGCCGACGGTGCCGGCAAATGGACGCTCACCCACGAGTTCGCCGCTGTCGGCAAGTTCTCGATCGCCCTCAACGGCGGTACGATCACGTGCGGCGGCACCGACTATCCCGCCGTCCTGGGCGGCAGCTGCACCGGCCTTACGCTGGGCGGCGATGCCCTCAACATGATCAAGGGCGAGCACACGCTCCTCCTCGACTTCACGGCCATGACCCTTTCGATCGACGGCGAGGTCGCCGACCTGCAGCTCTATCCCGAGACGATGGGCGTTACGGGCGCTTTCCAGGGCTGGTCTCCGGATGCCGCTCCGCGCCTGTGGGGCAATACCGAGACGGGCAACTATTGGGGCTACGTTTCGATGTTCGGCGAGGGCGATGCCGACGTGGAGTTCAAATTCACCACGCAGGGCAATTGGGACGGCCCCAACTACGGTTCCACCGGCACGGAGGGCGAGCTGTCGAACGACGGCGGAGCCGGTAATCTGACGATCGCGCCGGGCCTCTATCGCCTCGATGCCAACATTGCCGCCATGACCTATGTCGCTACGCCGATTACCAAAGTCGGCCTTATCGGCGACGGTGTAGGCGGCTGGGACACCGACCATGCCGAGCTTGTCCGCGATCCCGAGGACGGCCTTTATAAGGCTAAAGGCGTCGTATGTTCGGACGGCTCGTTCAAAATCCGCTTCAACGAAAACTGGGACGAGAACCTCGGCGGCGATCCGGAGGATATGACCATCGGCGGCGACAACATCGCCATCGCGGCCGGCACCTACGACTTCGTGCTCGACCTCGCGCATACGCCCTACAAGGTGACCTTCACAGCAGCCGAATAGGCATCTTATCCTTTTGACCGGCGTGCCCTGACCGGCACGCCGGTTTCTAATACCTAAAACCGCAAGACCATGTGTTTCGAAAATCGTTTCCGGCTTTTTTGCGCCGCGGTGCTGTCGCTGTCGTTCGCTGCTTGCTCTTCCGACAACGACGCACCTTTCTATCCCGGCCCCGATCCCGAGGGCAAGGATGTCGTCGACCTCGTGTCGCAGTACGAGGCCCGGCCGTTCGACGGCGAGAAGCGCGCCGATGTCTTCTATGAAATCTTCGTCCGCTCGTTCGCCGACTCCGACGGCGACGGCATCGGCGACCTCAACGGCGTAACTTCGAAGCTCGACTATCTCGACGATCTGGGCGTCGCCGGCATCTGGCTGCTGCCCATCTACGTCGCCGGTTCCGAACACGGCTACGACGTCATCGACTACAAGGACGTCCAGCCCGACTACGGGACGATAGCCGATCTCGAAAACCTTGTCGCCGAGGCCCACAAGCGTAAGATTCGCGTCATCCTCGACTTCGTGCCCAACCATACGTCGCATTACTGCCCGTGGTTTATCGAGGCGTGCAAGAGCACGGACAATCCCTACCGCAGCTTCTACCACTTCTCGCAGACCGAGACCGGGTGGTGCGCCGTACCGGGTACCGACGACTGGTTCTACCAGGGCGCTTTCGACCGGTCGATGCCCGACCTCAACTATGGCCCCGCCTCGTCGTGCGAGCAGTCCGGAGCTTTCAAGGCCCTGACCGACGCCGCCAAGTTCTGGATCGACAAGGGCGTCGACGGCTTCCGCCTCGACGCCGTGAAGCATATCTACGACAGCGAGACTTCCAACGAGAACCCCACGTGGCTCAATAAGTTCTATACTGACGTCAACGCTTATTTCCAGGGCAAATCGGCCCTCGGCTTCAAGGACGTCTACATGGTCGGCGAGTGCTGGATGGCTACTGCCCAAATGGCCAAGTACTATAAAGGCCTGCCCGCTCTGTTCGACTTCACCGCGTGGACGGATCGCCTGCTCTATGCGATCCGCAACTCCCACGCCAAGTGGTTTCCCAAGGACATGATCGCCGAGCGCGAGACGTTCGCTTCGCAGCGTCCCGACTTCATCCAGGCCACCAAGCTCTCCAACCACGACGAAAACCGCGCCCGTACCGATGTCGGAGGCTCGCACGCGGTGTCGCTCCAGCGCTGCAAGATCGCTGCGGCCGTGCTGCTCACGTCGGTCGGCTCGCCCTATGTCTACTACGGCGAGGAGCTGGGCATGTTCGGCGACAAGAGCAAATCGGGCGGCGACCGCAATGTCCGCGAGCCGATGTTGTGGAAGCCCAAGGCCGAGGACACGGAGCGTACGACGTGGATCACCTCGACGCTCAACACCGACACGGGCATCGGCTCCGTGGCCAAGCAGGCCGACGACGCGAAATCGCTCTACAACGTCTACCGCAAGTTCCTGCGCCTGCGCAACACCTATCCCGCGCTGGCCGAGGGCACGATCGAGCTGCCCGAGTGGTTCGACGACGCGTCATCCGAAAACAAACAGGTCATGGCGTTCTACCGCACTGCCGGGAGCGAGAAGCTGCTCGTGCTGCACAACGTTTCCGACACGCCGACGACCTATACGTTTACGGCGGCTATCGACCGTCCCGTCGCCGACATGAACGGTGTCGCGATCTCCTCGCAGGGCGATGCGCACACCCTCGACATGCCGGCCTATTCGTCGATCGTCATTCAGCTGTAGCCTATGAATCGATTGCTCATTTTCGCCGCATGCGCTGCGCTGGCGGGCGGATGCGGACAGCGCATTTTTCCCGATTTGCCGCTTGCGGGGAATGAACGGCCCATCGTGCCGGCGTTCCTGCAGCCCGGCGACAACCGGCTGTGCCTGACCGATTACCTGCCGCAGTGGGAGCGGGCCGATTCGGTCACCTCCGCTGCGTTGAGGGTCGAACCTGCGGCCGACGACTGGTCGCAGTTCGTCGTCGCGGCACCCGAAGGGGCGTTCGTCGCCACGTTGGAGGCATGGGCCGATGGGCGCTGCCTCTCCGTAGCCGCTTTCGGTGGCGAGCGGAAGCCCGAGACGTGGGCCTTTTCCGTAGGATGCTGCGGACAGGAAATCGACATACATCTGTCGCAGCCTGCGCGGCAGGTCGTCGCCTTGTGGCAGAATTGTCGCTTGCCCGATGAATACGTCTCCCGCACCGAGAGCGGGGTAGCGGTCGTCCTGCCTGCCGATGCTGCTGATGCCGAGCGTTCGTGGCTGCGTCTTTTCGCTGCTTCGGACGATGCCCGCTTCAACGATCTGCTGATTCCGCTCGCCAAGGGGTGCCCCGTTTGCGATCCCGCGCAGCTCACGCGCCACGACAAGCAGGCGCAGGTGCTCTACTCCTTGATGATCGACCGCTTCCAGAACGGCGATCCCTCTAACGATGCGCCGTTGCAGCGTCCCGATGTCCTCCCGCAGGTCGACTACCAGGGCGGCGATCTGCAGGGCATCACGCAGCGCATCGAGGCCGGCTTCTTCGATTCGTTGGGCGTCTCGACCCTTTGGATTTCGCCCGTCACGCAGAATCCGCGCGACGCTTGGGGCCTCAACCGCAAGCCGTTCACCCGCTTCTCGGGCTATCACGGCTATTGGCCCATCTACACCACGCGCGTCGACGACCGCTTCGGCACGCCTGACGACCTGCATGCTCTGCTCGCTGCGGCCCATGACCACGGCATGAATGTCATCCTCGACTACGTAGCCAACCACCTGCACATCCATTCGCCCGTGCTGCAGGCGCATCCCGACTGGGTGACGCCTCTGTACCTGCCCGACGGCCGCAAGAACCTCGAACTGTGGGACGAGGAGCGCCTCACCACCTGGTTCGACGAGCATATTCCCTCGCTCGACCTCCAGCGTCCCGAGGTGTGCGGCCCCATGACCGACTCGGCCCTCTACTGGATCGCCGAATACGACCTCGACGGCTTCCGCCACGACGCCTGCAAGCACATCCCCGAGAACTACTGGCGCATGCTCACCCACAAGATGAAGACGCGCTTCCCCGATCGCGACCTCTGGCAGATCGGCGAGACCTACGGTTCGCCCGAGTTGATCGGCTCCTATGTGCGCAGCGGCATGATCGACGCCCAGTTCGACTTCAATGTCTACCACACGGCGTTGGACGTGCTCGTCCGCGGCCGCTCCGTGCGCGCATTGGCCGCCGTGGTCGACGAGTCGTCGGCCGCCTACGGCGCCCATCACACCATGGGCAACATCACCGGCAACCACGACAAGGCACGCCTCGTCTCGCTGGCCGGCGGGGCGCTTTCGTCCGACGAGGATCACAAGCGGGCCGGCTGGACGCGCACCGTCGGCGTCGGCGATCCTGCGGGTTACCGCAAGTTGGCCTTGATCCAGGCCCTCAACTGCACCATCCCCGGCGTGCCCTGCATCTACCAGGGCGACGAGTACGGCGAGCCGGGCGCCAACGATCCCGACAACCGGCGCATGATGCGTTTCGACGGCTATACGCCCTGCGAGCAGGCGCAGCGCGAGCTGACCCGTGCGCTGATCGGTCTGCGGCGCGGCTCGATGCCGCTGCTCTACGGCGACATGACCACGCTGGCCCTGACCGACGACGTTTGGGTCTTCGCCCGCGTCTATATGGGCCGCTGGGCGGTCGTGGCGCTCAACTGCAGCGATCGTCCGCAGCAGGTCGAGTGCATTCTGCCGACCGGATCGGCGGAAAATCCGAAATTTAAAGTTAACTTTGGAGCCGGATTCGGCTTCTTGCCCGACGGCCGGCTGCGCATCGACCTGGCCCCCGCCGGTTTCGAAATACTGACCGAAACGAAATGAAACCGATGAAACGAATTGCTCATTCTCCGATTTTCTCCGGCGTCCTGACGGCGCTGGTACTCTGTCTTACTGCCGTTTTCGCGGCCTGCACCCGCACCGCCGCACCGGCCCATGCCGCATGGGCATACGATGCCGTGCTTTATGAAATGAACGTCCGCCAGTTCACTCCCGAGGGCAGTTTCGCCGCCGCCGAGGAGCGTCTGCCGCAGCTGCGCGACCTGGGCGTCGACATCGTGTGGCTCATGCCGATCCATCCCATCGGCGAGAAGGGCCGCAAGGGGTCGCTGGGTTCCTACTATGCGATCCGCGACTATCGCGCCGTCAATCCCGAATTCGGCACCATGGCCGATTTCGACCGTTTCCTCGCTCGCGCCCACGAACTGGGGCTGCGCGTGATCCTCGATCATGTCGGTAACCACACTTCGCCCGACGCCGCCTGGGTCGACGGGCAGCCTGCCGAGTGGTATGTGCGCGATTCGACGGGTGCTCCCGCCGTGCAGTACGACTGGACGGACATCGCCAAACTCAACTACGCCACTCCCGGCGTGCGCGAGGCGATGTTCGAGGTGTTGAAGTTCTGGGTCGACAAGGGCGTCGACGGCTTCCGCTGCGACGTGGCCATGGAGGTGCCGCATGATTTTTGGGCGGATGCGTTCGCCCGGTTGCGCGCGATCCGGCCCGATCTGTTCTTCCTGGCCGAGGCTGAGGGGCCGCAGTTCCATGCCGACGGTTTCGATGCCACCTACGGCTGGGATTTGCACCATGCGTTGAACGACATCGCCCAGGGCAAGAAGTCCGCCGCCGATCTGCGGGAGCTGCTGGCCCGGTATGCCGGGGAGTATCCCGCCTCGGCGTTCCGCATGATGTTCACGTCGAACCACGACGAAAATTCGTGGAACGGCACCGAGTTCGAGCGCATGGGCGATGCCGCTGCCACGCTGGCCGCCCTGACCTATGTGCTGCCGCAGAGCCTGCCGTTGATCTACACGGGGCAGGAGATCGGCTACGATCATCGGTTCGCTTTCTTCGAGAAAGACCCCATACCCGCCTGGAAGCCTAACGAGTGGACGGCGTTCTATGCGAAGCTCAACGCTCTGCGTCATGCCCACCCCGCACTGGCGAGCGGCGAGGCCGGCGGAGCGATGTCGTATATGGGCGGCGCCGTGGCCGATGTGATGGCTTTCACCCGCACTCTGGGCGACGACCGGGTGGTTTGTCTGTTCAACCTTTCGGGCGCCTCGCAGCCGGTGATCCCCACCGTCGAGGTCGCCGGCGACTATACCGAAGCCCTCACCGGCTCTCCGCGTACGATCGTTGCGGGCGAAGAGTTCGCCTTCGGGCCGTGGGAATACGCTATTTTGGTGGAACGTGCGATTTGATTCACAGGTCATCATGCACGATTCACGGTTTTGGCGTCGATTTCCGGTCGGCAAGACTCGAACGGCTTCAGGAACGGATATTCCATTCCCCAGATAGCCTGAATAGTTATGAATTGTGAATCGTGCATGATGAATTCTTTTGTTATGTTGCATCCCGAGTGGAGCTATCGTTCCGTCGTTTATGAATTCAACGTGCGTCAGGCGACGCCTGAAGGTACGTTGAGGGCCGCCGCCGCGCGGCTGCCGTTTTTGCGCGACCTGGGGGTCGATGTCGTGTGGCTCATGCCCGTCTATCCGATCGGTGTCGAGGGCCGCAAGGGGGCGCTGGGGTCATATTACTCCGTGCGCGACTATTGCGCCGTCAACCCCGAGCTGGGGTCGATGGAGGACTTCGACGCACTGGTCGCCGAGGCGCACCGGCTCGGAATGAAGGTGCTGCTCGACTGGGTCGCCAACCATACGGCCCGCGATGCCCGCTGGATCGCGGAACACCCCGACTACTACGTCTACGATGCCGAGGGGCAGCCCCTCGTGCCCTGGGACTGGACGGATACGGCCAAACTCGACTACTCGAATCCCGCCGTGTGGGAGGCCCAGACCGAGGCCATGGAGTTTTGGCTTCGCGAGCATGCCGTCGACGGCTTCCGCTGCGACATGGCCATGCTGGTGCCCGTCGAGTTCTGGAACCGCACCGTACGGCGACTGCGGCAGACGAATCCCGATCTGTTCATGCTGGCCGAGGCCGAGCAGACCGATCTGTTCGAGGAGGGGGCGTTCGACGCTTGCTATGCTTGGGAGATGCACCACCTGATGGTCGACGTGGCGCAGCAGCGTTGCCGCGTCACCGCCTTGCGCGACTACATCTATGCCGATCGCGAGCGTTATCCCCGTTCGGCCATGCGGCTCGCGTTCACGTCGAACCACGACGAGAATTCGTGGTCGGGTTCGGAGTTCGACCGCTTCGGCGACGCTCGCGAGGCCATGGCCGTCTTCTCGTTCGTCGTGCCGCGCGGCCTGCCTTTGATCTACACCGGGCAGGAGGTGGGTTACGACCATTCGTTCGCCTTTTTCGACCGCGATCCCGTCGCTTCCTATGAGTTGAACGACTTCACGTACTTCTACCGCCGGCTCGCCCGGTTGAGGCACGACAACGCCGCGCTGGCTGCGGGCGAGCAGGGCGGCGAGATGGTCGAAATACGCAACAACGCCGAGGACTGCCTCCTGACGATGGTGCGCGAGACGCCCGACAACCGCGTCGTTGCGATCATGAACCTTTCGCCCTATGCCATCCATGCCGAGTACGGCACCGGCATCTACGCCGGTCGTTACACCGACACCATGACCGGGGCCGATTACCTGCTTCCGGAGCGGGTCGCCGAGGATATGGCGCCCTGGAGCTACCGGATTCTGACCCGATAACACCTATGAATCCAATCCGTTTCTTGCTCTCTTTTGCAGCGATGACAGCTCTTTCCTGTGGTAGCGTTCTCTCGTTCGATCCGCAGTCGGTCTCCGATGCCGGCGGGCGCGTGGATCGCGTCGAGCCGCTTTCGTGGTGGGTCGGCATGCGTACGCCGCTCCAGCTGCTGATCCACGGCGACAGCATTTCGGCCTGCGACATGCGTGTCGAGGGGCCGCAGGGCGTACGCGTGGCGGGCGTCCATAAGGCCGACAGTCCCAACTACCTTTTCGTCGACATCGAAGTGGCCGCAGATGCCGTGCCCGGCACGCGCTATCTGCTCTTTTCTCGCGGCGACGAGACGTTCAAGGTGCCCTATGAGTTCGCCGAGCGCCGCGAGGGTTCCGCCGCCCGGCAGAGCTTCACCACGGCCGACATGATCTATCTGTTGATGCCCGACCGCTTCGCCGACGGCGACCCCTCGATCGACTCCACGCCCGACACGGCCGAAAAAGCCGATCGCGGCGCGTTCTTCGGGCGGCACGGCGGCGATCTGCAGGGCATGATCGATCACCTCGACTACATCGCCGACCTCGGGGCCACGGCCGTCTGGTCGACGCCGCTGCTTTTGGACGATGAGCCGGCCGCTTCCTACCACGGCTATGCCTGCGCCGACTACTACCGCATCGACCCGCGCTTCGGCACCAACGACCTCTATCGCGATTATGTTGCCGAAGCCCACCGTCGCGGCCTCAAGGTCTTGATGGATATCGTTACGAACCATTGCGGCGGCGCCCATTGGTGGATGCAGGATTTGCCGTTCGACGACTGGGTGCACCGCTTTCCCGAGTATACGCAGACCAATAACCTCTTCTCCACGAACATGGATCCCCACGCCTCGCAGTACGACCTGCGGGTGCAGGAGGGCGGCTGGTTCGACCGCATGATGCCCGACATGAACCTCGACAATGAGTTTCTGCTGCACTACTTCCAGCAGTGGGCCGTGTGGTGGATCGAGTTCGCCGACCTCGACGGGTTG
>CAYSJF010000009.1:0-35143 GCA_964431265.1 uncultured Alistipes sp.
ACGAGATCGAAAAGGCCCATCCCGACGTCTTCAACATCCTGCTGCAGGTGCTCGACGACGGCCGTCTGACCGACAACAAGGGGCGCACGGTCGATTTCCGCAACACGATCGTCATCATGACCTCGAATATGGGGGCGCAAATCATCCAGGAGCATTTCGCCGCAGCATTCGAGAACGGGAAAATCGACGCGGAGACGGTGGAGAAGACGCGCGACGAGGTGGTCGACCTCTTGAAACAGCACTTGAAGCCCGAGTTCCTCAACCGCATCGACGAGATCGTGATGTTCGAACCTCTCACGCGCGCCGACATCGAGCGCATCGTCGACATCCAGCTGGGTGCCGTACGCAAGATGCTCGCCGAGAACGGCATCGTGCTGGAATACACCGCAGCAGCGCGCGAATGGATCGCAGCAGCGGGTTTCGACCCGCTCTACGGTGCACGGCCCGTGAAGCGGACGATCCAGCGCTACGTGGTCAATGATCTCTCGAAGCGCATTTTGGCTGGCGACGTCGACCGATCCAAACCGATCCGCATCGACGCGACGGATGAGGGGCTGACGTTCGAAAACTGAACAAGGAAAGGTCTGCGCTTGCAGACCTTCCCTTTTTCATAACCCTTTCTTCGCGAGGAGCCACGCCAGCCGGTTGTAGAGATCGAGCAGGGGCGCGCGCCACCCGACCGGCAGGGCGTTCAGGATGCGGACTTTGCGCAGCGTGCGGCGATAGGTGCGGGTAAACGCGAACGTACGGATTGCACGGGCGGCATCCGAAGTGCCGCCTTTCGCGCTGATAACAAGCGCCTTGCCCAACGCGGCCCGGGCGATGAATTCGCGCTCCTCGACGGGAGCCGCGGGGTCGTAGAGGTTCTCGAACGAAAAGTCGGTCTGCTCGGGGGTGTAGATCGCAGCCGAACGGTTGGCGGCCGTCTTCGAATATTCGACCAGCCGCGCAGGCGAGAAACAAACCGGCCAGCGGCGCGCGATCCCGATCCACAGGTAGAGGTCTTCGCCGATCTTCATGCCGGGCGGGAAGCCGCCGACCTCTTCGAACACCTCCCGCGGAACGACGCTGGCCGAGGGAATGGCGATGTAGCGATGGGCCGAATCGCGGAAGAAGTTGTCCACCACACCCCGTCGCTCGGGACAGGGTGCCGGGAAACGACCCTCGCGCCCCACGATCCAAAAAGCGGCGGAATAGATGCCGCAGCCGGGAAATTCCCGGATCAGAGCCGCGATCTCGGCCAGGAAACCCGCCTCCCACCGATCGTCGGCATCCAGGAAAGCGACATACCCGCCCTGCGCCTCGGCCCCCCCCCGGTTGCGGGCCACGCTCACCCCCGCATTGGCCTGACGGACGAGACGAATCGATCCACGACCTTCTTCGGCCGCTACGGTTTCGACGATCGCAGCGCTGCGGTCGGTCGACCCGTCATCCACGACGATGATTTCCACGGGCGGCAGCGTCTGCGCCAGCACGGAGCGAAGCGTACCGGCAATCTCACGTTCCTTGTTGTAAAGCGGGATGACGACCGAAATGGAGGGATCGGACATAAACGTTAAAATTCATACACCTTTTCTTGCCTCGGCATAGCGCGAACAAGTTCGTCTCTGCGCTCGGCTTGACGAAAACGTTCAATATTGCGAAGATACCGATCTTTTGCTACTTTTGCAAATAAAACGCCGCCCATGACCGCTTTCGAAAACATAGACCGCTTCCTGCGCAACCTCTACGAAACGGGGTTCTACTTCGCCGTGATGGCTTTCAAGGAGAATTTCCGCAACTACGTGGGTCGCGCAGGCACGGTGGGTGCGCCTGCTCCGACGATGGCCGTCCTGGGCAACGGGCCGGCATTGGCCGACGAACTGCCCGAGTTGCTGGCGCATGCTGCCGACGGCTCACGCGACTTTCTGGCGGTCAACTTCTTCGCCCAGGACGAGCGGTTCGGCGAGCTGCGCCCGGCCTACTACGTACTCTCCGATCCGATGTTCTTCCGCGACAGCGCCGAACGCGAACGGGTGGCGGCGCTCTACCGCACGATGAACGAACGGGTGACGTGGCCGATGAACCTCTACGTCCAGTATTACAATCCCGAGCGTTTCGACTACCGGGCCGCGCTGCCCAACCCCCATATCCGCATCGTTCCGTTCCACACGCAGATGTACCGCGGCTTCCGCACACTCGAATTCCGGCTTTTCCGCCGCGGATTGGGCAGCGCCAACTTCGGCACGGTGGTGCAGATAGGCGCATACATCGCCCTGCTGTTGGGCTACAAGCGGATCGAACTCTATGGCGTAGATCACACGCTGTTGGAAGGGTTGTGCGTCGACGACGAAAACCGGCTTTGCCGCGCCGACCGCCACTACTACGACGGCGACCGCACCGTCCCGGCCCGCCCGATGTTTCAGAAAGTGCCGCCCCGGCCCTACACCATGGCGACCTATCTGGCCGAAGTGGCGGAGTTGTTCCGCGGTCACGAAGTGCTGCGCGACTATGCCGCGACGCGGGGCGCCAAGATCGTCAACTGCACGAAAGGGTCGATGATCGACGCTTATGAAAGGGCAAAAGTGAAAAGTGAAAAGTGAAAGGTTTTACAGATACATAGGCGATTGTTCACCTTTCACCTTTCACCTTTCACCTTTCACCTTTCATTTAATATATCGGTTCACGAACTCTTTCACCCGCTCGGTGTACTCTGTGCGGTTGTCGCGGTAGGAAAGCGCATGCGCAGCTCCGGGCACGATCCACAGCTCCTTGTCGCCCTGCTGCTTGGCTTCGTAGAGCGGATAGACCATTTCGGTCGGCACGAAGTCGTCGGCATCGCCATGGATGAACATCATCGGCAGGGTGCTTTTGCGCACCTGCTTCAGCGCCGAGGCCTCGCGGAAATTCCACCCGTAGCGCAGATCGCACAGCGCGCTCGCCACGGGCAGCAGCGGGAAAGCGGGCAGATGAAACCGCTCTTTCAGTTCTTTGGCGAACTGGTCGCGCACGCTCGTGTAGCCGCAGTCCTCCACGAAACACTTGACATAAGGCTCCTGTGCCTCGCCCGCAACCATCATCGTCGTGGCGGCACCCATCGAAATGCCATGCACGACCATCTGCGTATCGCCGCCGAAAATCCCGTCGGCGATCGTCATCCAGCGCAGTACGTCGAACCGGTCTTTCCACCCCATACGGATCGCGCGACCCTCGCTGCAGCCATGATAATAGAGGTCGAGCAGCAGGATATTGAAACCCAGATCGTGATTGTACATGTAACCGATCATCAGCATGCGCACGGCGTTGTCGGTATAGCCGTGTACGATCACAGCCGTGCGATCGGTCGGTCGGGGTGCCGCGGCATAAATGGCATGCAGCCGCTCGCCTTCGGCGCCGACGATCGTCGTGTCGCGCAGGGCGCCCGACGTTTCGAGACTGTCGAGCCACGGCCCGAGAAACGGATATTCAGTAAGCATGTATTCGCGGGCCGACGCATTCTTGGCCCGCATGACCTCTTTCGGCGTCAACGAATAGGCGAGCAAATAAAACCCGCCCGCGACAATAACGGCCAAGACCGCCGCCACGACGACAGCCGACCAGCGCAACCATTTTCTCATAGTATCAACGTTTTCGTTAAGCCGAGCGCAGAGCCGAATTTATTCGCGCTATGCCGAGGCGAGAAAATCTGCAAGATATTGAACTTTTTCGATCGATCCCGAACCGTCCCGACGCACGACAAGAATCGCGCCGGAGCGCAACGCCCGGCAGGACAAAGGGGAACGACCCGATTTATTCGCCGAATTTCCGCCGGATATGCTCCAGCATGTCGTCGGTCATGCGCGAAAGATCCCACTCGGGTTTCCACCCCCACTCCTCGCGGGCGCAGGTGTCGTCGAGCGAGTTGGGCCAGCTCTCGGCGATGGCTTTCTTGACGGGATCGACGTCGTAGGTCATCGTGAACTCCGGCATGCGCTTTCTGATCTCGGCGCAGATGATCTCGGGCGTGAAACTCATCGACGCCAGGTTGAAGCTGTTGCGGTGCACGAGCTTCGCGGGATCGGTCTCCATCAGCTCGACGCAGGCACGCAGGGCGTCGGGCATGTAGATCATGTCCATGTAGACGTCGGCCGGAATCGGGCAGGTGAAACGGCCCGATTTCACCGCCTCGTAGTAGATCTCCACGGCGTAGTCGGTCGTGCCTCCGCCGGGCAGCGTGACGTTCGAAATGATGCCGGGGAAGCGCACCGAACGGGTGTCGACGCCGTATTTGTGGTGGTAATAGTTGCCGAGCATCTCGCCCGTATACTTGCAGATGCCGTAGATGGTCGTCGGCTGCATGATCGTGTCCTGCGGCGTGCCGTCCTTGGGCGACGAGGGGCCGAAAGCGCCGATCGACGAGGGAGTGAACAGCGCGCAATGGTGCTGGCGCGCCACTTCGAGCGAGTTGTTGAGCGCCCCCATGTTGACGCTCCATGCCATCTGGGGATTGCGCTCGCCCACGGCCGAGAGCAGGGCCACCAGATTGAAGATCGTGTCGATATGATAGCGCGCCACGACCGAAGCCATAGCCGTGGCATCCAGCGCATTGAGCACCTCGAACGGGCCGGCCTCGCCCAACTCGCGGCAGTCGCGCATGTCGGTAGCCACGACGTTCGCATCGCCGTAAATGGCCCGCAGATAGGTCGTCAGTTCGGAGCCGATCTGCCCGCCGGCGCCCACGATAAGGATTCTTTTCATCGATTCAAGCTGTTATTCGCAAGTAAAGGTAGAAAAATATTGCGAAATGTGTGCATTTTTTTTGTCTTTTCATTTTTCTTGTGTACTTTTGCATCGCTTTAGAAGGAATGCTGTCTTAGCTCAGTGGTAGAGCACTTCCTTGGTAAGGAAGAGGTCGTGAGTTCAAGTCTCATAGACAGCTCGAAGTACAAGAGGTCGCCCACGGACGGCCTCTGTTTTTTCATAAGCCGGTCATCCGTCGGCACCTGTTCCCATGAACCGTTCCGAGAACGACATACGCACCTTTCTTTTTCCGGACATCGCCCCGCGGCGGCCGCTGGTCGTGGCGGGGCCGTGCAGCGCCGAGACCGAAGAACAGACCCTGGCCACCGCCCGCGGGCTGGCTGCCGCCGGAATCCCGATTTTCCGGGCGGGTCTCTGGAAACCCCGCACCAAACCGGGCGGATTCGAGGGCGTGGGTGCTGCGGGCATCGCATGGCTGCAGCGCGTCAGGCGCGAAACGGGCCTCCGGGTCACCACCGAAGTCGCCACCCGCAACCATGTCGAAGCGGCCATAGCCGCCGGCCTCGATCTGCTGTGGATCGGCGCCCGGACGACCGCCAATCCATTCGCCATGCAGGAGATCGCCGACGCCCTCGAAGGGTGCGACATCCCCGTGCTGGTCAAGAACCCGATCAGCCCCGACCTCGAACTCTGGATCGGCGCCGTCGAGCGGCTCCGCAACGCCGGCATCCGCCGCATCGGGGTCATCCACCGCGGCTTCACCTCGCTCGACCGCAGCTCCTACCGCAATCCGCCGATGTGGGCCATTCCGATCGAACTGCGGCACCGCTTCCCGCAGCTGCCGATCTTCTGCGACCCGAGCCACATCGGGGGCCGGCGCGAGCTGATCGCTCCCCTCGCCCAGCAAGCCATGGATTTGGGGTTCGACGGTCTGTTCGTCGAGGCGCATCACAACCCCGACGAGGCCTGGAGCGACAAGGCGCAACAGATCACGCCGCAGGCCCTCGCACGGATCATCGACAGCTTGGTGATCCGCGAAACGGTCGCCACGACCGACCTGCTCGACGAGCTGCGCGCCCGCATCGACAAACTCGACGACCGGCTGCTGGAGCTGCTCGCCGAGCGCATGCGCGTGGCCTGCGAAATCGGCCGCTACAAGAAAGAGCACGGGATGCCCGTGCTGCAGACCCGCCGCTATGAGGAACTGTTGTCGCGGCGGACGGCACAGGCAACGGAGTCGGGCATGGACAGCGGCTTCATACAAAGCGTTCTGCGAGCCATTCACGAGGAGTCGATCCGCCAGCAGATGCAGACGATCGACGAAAAGCAGGACGACCGCAGCGGCCGATGATCCGCAACGATGCAGCCGGCTTCGCCTTTCGGCGGAGCGGCCCGGTCAGCGCATTCCCCGCGCAGCTTTCCGATCGTCGAGAATCTCCTGCATGTGCTCCTGCGCCCAACCGATCAAAGCATTCACATGCGGCAACAACGACTCCGCACGGGGCGTAAGCCTGTATTCCACCCGCGGCGGAATCTCGGGATAGACCGTCCGCACGACCAACCCGTCCTCCTCCAGCGTGCGGAGCGTCACGGTCAGCATCTTCTGCGAAATATCGGGCAATGCCCGGAGCAGCGCGCCGAAACGCGCCGAAGGCATCCGGTCGAGCGTGAAAATCACCAGCAACGACCATTTGTCTCCGATCCGCGCCAGCACGTTGCGGATGGGGCAGTCGGGGTGCAAAGTATCGCAAAGCGTCGTACGATTCATTTCATTCGATCTGTTTACCCTACAAAAGTAAGTAAAAATCTTAAAAACTATTCCGATCGATAATCGACATTTGCATCGAAGCATCCCCCGATGGAGTTTTTTAAGCGCACCCCCACAGGCCGCCGCAGCGAAACCATATGAAATCAGAACGTTTTCGTCAAGCCGAGGGCAGAGGCGAACTTGTTCGCGCTATGCCGAGGCGAGAAAACCTGCAAGAATTTGAACGTTTTTTCTTCCGGCAACTCGTTCTGCACCAGCAATCGTTACCGCGAAGTAACTAACAGTCGCACAAGTATCTACTTGACAAGAAGCGAAATTTGTCCCACCTTTGCGATCGGAAAGCAAACCAAAATCTTCAACCGTCATGAAACAGATCGAAAAAATCGCAGCGTCAAAGAATTTCGGCGCAATCGACATCGGCAAACTCGACCAGCTGGGCGACTACCTGCTGGAACTCGGCCCCGAAATCCGGATTCCGGGCAAAGTGTTCGGCGGCGCGGCCGCAGGCGCCACGGGTGCCGAATTCTCGTTCCAGGTATTCCGTCCCGGCACCGAAACCGGCTTCCTCCACACCCACAAGACCCACGAGGAACTCTACTTCTTCCTCTCGGGCAGCGGCGAGTTCCAGGTCGACGGCCAGACGTTCCCCGTCGGCGAGGGCAGCGTCGTGCGGGTCGCTCCCGCCGGCCGCCGCTCGGTGCGCAACAACGGCACGCAGCCGCTGACCATGCTCTGCGTGCAGTATCGCGGCGAGACCTTCACAGCCGAGGATGCCGCCGACGGCGAGCTGCGGCAGGAGCCTGTGGTGTGGTAAACCGCTATCGTTGGAACCGAAAAGTCAGGAATCCGTGCGCGGGTTCTTGATTTTTCGGTTTTAATGCGTATCTTTGTCCCCGCAAAGGTTTCCCCGAGCGCCGCAAACGCAAGGGGATGAAAAGGGAACGCAGTGAGAATCTGCGACAATACCCGTTGCTGTGAGTTCCGGCTCCCGCAAGGAGCGCGAAAGTTCTGCAAGAAGTCACTGGCCCCGCGGCCGGGAAGGCGCAGAAAGAGGAACGAGTCAGAAGACCTGCCGATGCACCGAACGATTTGCTGCCTGCGGGAATATGGGCGAGAATCGAAACAGCGACCGGCTCGCTCCCGACCTGGGACTTCCGACTGCGGCCTCTGCAAAGAGGCGAAGCGATGAAGAGCGCCGTCCGTGTTTTGGTTTTTCGTTGCGCCGTGTTCCCCGGGGACACGGTCGATTTTTTTCATAACCCAATAAATACCGATGCAATGAAAAACTTATTCCGATTTCTGCCTTTCGCGCTGCTGGGCCTGACGCTCGCAGCCTGCAACGACGACAACAACGACGGCCCCGCTTATGAGGTGCGCGTACTCACGTTCGAGGACGGCGACTACAAGGGCACCGACAACGGCGGTCTGGGCTTCGACGACTGGTCGTCGCTCATCGACGATCCCCAGTACAACGGCGAATTGCTCTATCCCCAGGATGAGGAGGGGTCGATATATAACTGGAGCGACCCGGACAACACGTTCCTCGCTTCGGAGCTGACCGACAACTACCTCGACCACAAGTTCTGGGGCGGCGGTCACGCCATATCGCACTACGCCGACACCGACCTTTCGCACGGCGACTACACCCACCAGCTGGCGGTCTACGGCACGGCGGGACACGGCGGGTCGAAAAACTTTTGCGTGCACAACGGCCATGCCGAGGAGGGCAACACCTACAGCAAGCTGTCATCATTCTACTTCACGGACGGGATCGAGCGCGTGGTGACCCACATGTGGGTGGCCAACACGACCTATGTGGTCAACGCCATCGTCAACGGCGACGGCCAAAGTCCCGCATTCGGCGAGGGCGACTACCTCAAGGCCATAGCCATAGGCCGCAATGCCGCCGGCGAGGAGACCGGACGCTGCGAAATCCATCTGGCCAAGGACACCGGCTATCTGAAAGAGTGGACGAAGTGGGAACTCGCCTCGCTGGGCAAGGTCGCCCGGATCGAGTTCAACATCCAGGGCACCAAACGCAACGCCTACGGTCTGACCACCCCGGCCTACTTCGCCTACGACGACGTGACCGTACGATTCGAATAGCGCGCCGGAATGAAAGGGATCTTACGTCCGATCGGCTTCGCCGCATTGCTGATCGCGTCGTCCTGCAACAAGGACGACGCGATCTTCGCCGACTCTCCTGCGGATCGGGCCGTCTGCAACCGCGTATACGAGTACTTGCCCGCGCCCGGTCAGTTCATCAACGAGAACTGCTCGGCGACGACCCCTGCCGAAGCCTGCGCCTGGGCCGAGGAGCGGCTGGCGAGCGGCCTATTCGTTTCGCTGGGCGGCTTCGGCGGCTATATCGTGGTGGGATTCGACCACCGCATCGCCTGCACGGGAGGCTACGATCTGGCTGTCGACGGCAATCCGTTCGACACCTCCTCCGAACCGGGCATCGTCTATGTGATGCCCGACACGAACGGCGACGGCCTGCCCAACGACACGTGGTACGAACTCAAAGGCTCGGAGCACGGCAAGCCGACGACCTGGCGGGACTATGCCGTGACCTACCACCGGCCCGAGGAGGGCGATTCCGAAATTCGCTGGGACGACGATCGCGGCGGAAGCGGCACGATCGCGCGGGTCGGCTACCACCGGCAGGCCTCCTACTACCCCGTCTGGGTCGCGGCCGACAGCTATACGCTGCGCGGCACGCGCCTCGAAGCCCGCAACTATTTCGACGGCCAGAAATGGATCAACCCCGCTTACGAATGGGGTTATGCCGACAATTTCAGTCCGATCGACTGCGTGCCGGGCACGGCGACCTGCGCCAACCTCTTCCGCATCGCCGATGCCGTCGACGCCGATGGCCAGCCGGTCGAACTGCCGCATATCGACTTCGTGAAGGTGCAGACGGGCGTCCAATCGCAAAGCGGCCCCTTGGGCGAAGCGTCGACCGAAGTCTGCGCCGTCCGCGACCTCCGTTTTTCAGACCGATAACCCCATGAAACTGCCGATCGTCGCCGGGTTCGCCCTGCTCGCCGCACTTCCGCTCGCCGCGCAGGAGCGCCCGAACGAGAGGCAGGACGTTCCGAAATCGGACAAGGAGTGGTGGGACGCCAACCCCTCCTATGTCCTGCCCATCGGCGAAGTCCGGGTCTCCTCGCGGCGCCCGATGAAAGAGATCGGCATGCAGCAAACCCGGCTCGACTCCGTGGTGCTGAAAGAGCACATCGCCCTGTCGCTGGCCGACGTGCTGACGTTCAACTCCTCGATCTTCGTCAAGCAGTACGGCCGTGCCACGCTTTCGACCGTAGCGTTTCGCGGCACCTCGCCCTCGCACACGCAGGTGACATGGAACGGCATGCGCATCAACTCGCCGATGTTAGGCATGACCGACTTTTCGATGATCCCGTCGTACTTCATCGACGACGCCTCGCTGCTGCACGGCACCTCGTCGGTAGGCGAAACGGGCGGCGGTTTGGGCGGCGCGGTGAAACTCTCCACCGAACCCGCCGAAGCAAAGGGGTTCGGGCTGCAATATGTGCAGGGAATAGGATCGTTCAAAACCTTCGACGAATTTTTGCGCCTGACCTACGGCAATGCCCGCTGGCAGGTGTCGACCCGCGCCGTCCATTCGTCTTCGGCCAACGACTTCAAATACCGCAACTACAACAAGAAAGAAAACATCTACGACGACGAGATGCACATCGTCGACCAATACTACCCCACCGAGCGCAATAAATGCGGGGCGTTCAGGGATTTTCATCTTTTGCAGGAAGTCTACTGCAACACCGGCCGCGGCGACCGCTTCGGGCTGCAAGCGTGGTATCTCGACTCGAAGCGCGGACTGCCGATGCTTTCGGTCGACCACCGTTCGGACAACGCATACCTCAACGAGCAGCGGGAGCGGACGCTGCGCGGCATCGTCTCGTGGGATCATCTGCGCCGCAACTGGAAGCTCGGCATGAAAGGCGGCTACATCCATACCCGGATGGCCTACGACTACAAACGCGACGCCGGCAACGGCACGATGGTCGGGATGATCCGCTCGCGCAGCAAGGTCGACACTTTTTACGGGCAGGTCGAGGGCGAATACAGCATCGGGCGCCGCTGGTTTTTCACGGCCGACATAGCCGCCTACCAGCATTTCGTGGAGAGCCGCGACAAGAACGTGCCGGAGCCGAACTCGCAGTCGCCGGCGCAAGGCGCCGACAAAAAAACAATCGTAGGCTACGACCGGGGGCGTACCGAACTCTCGGCATACGTTTCGGTCAAGTGGATGCCCACCGAACGGCTCGGGTTGTCGGCGGCGCTGCGCGAGGAGATGTACGGCGAGGAGTGGTCGTCCCCCGTCCCGGCGTTCTTCGCCGACTACCTGCTTTCCCGACGCGGCAACGTCGTGGCCAAGGCCTCCGTGTCGCGCAACCACCGCTTCCCGACCCTCAACGACCTCTATTTCCTGCCGGGCGGCAATCCCGATCTGAAAAAAGAGCACGGCATGACCTACGACGCAGGCGTTTCGTTCGCCGCAGGCAAGGCCGGGAGCTATTCGCTGAACGGGTCGGCGACCTGGTTCGATTCGTATATCGACGACTGGATCGTGTGGCTGCCGACATTCAAGGGATTCTGGACACCGAAAAACGTCAAGCAGGTGCACGCCTACGGCATCGAACTGAAAGCCGACGCCACGGTGCGGCTGGCCGAAGGCTGGCAGCTGGGTGCCGACGCCTCTTTCTCGTGGACGCCCTCAATCAACCGCGGCGACCCGGCCGACTGGGCGGACCAGGCGATCGGCAAGCAACTGGTCTACATTCCCGAATTTTCAGCCTCGGCGACGGGCCGCCTCGCCTATAAATCGTGGAGACTCGTTTATAAATGGTGCTACTACAGCGAGCGTTTCACCGCCTCGGACAACGACATGAAAAGCAAAATCGCGCGCGTACGGCCCTATTACATGAACAACATCGCGCTCGAAAAGCTGTTTTCGCCGCGTTGCGCGGAACTTGCTGTCAAATTAGCCGTCAACAATCTTTTCAACGAGGAGTACGAATCGGTCTTGTCGCGGCCCATGCCGCGCATGAATTTCGAGGTCTTCCTCGACATCCGCCCCAAGTGGGGCAAGAAGGAGCCTTAATCCGCCACACCCGTTCCGGTTTCGGGCGCGGCATTTGCACAAGATGCCCCACAAAACGCATCCCATGAACCGGTTTCTCTGTCTGGCACTGCTCAGCCTGCTCCCTGTTTTCTGTTCCGCCCATTCGGGTAAGGCACGGTTCCACATCGTCGTCGACACCGACGGTGCGGCCGACGACCTGCGCGCCCTCTGCATGCTCCTGGGCAACCGCGAAGCCGAAATACTGGCCATCGTCACCTCCGACGGCGCCTGCGCCCCGGCTCATTCGGCCGCCGCGGTGAGCGGGCTGCTCCGGGCGTTCTACCACGAGGGCATCCCCGTAGGTTGCGGACGCCCGACCTGCACGACGGCCCCGCCCTGGCGCGCCATGTCCGAGCAGATCGACTGGGGCGATCCGGCCGCAGCAGCCGAATGGCCCGAAGCCCCGGAGTTGCTGGCCGCGACGATCGAGAACGAAGAAGAACCGATCGTCGTCCTCGCCCTGGGTGCCCTGACCAATCTCGACGATCTGCTGGCCGCACGCCCCGCACTCAAGAGCCGCATCGACCGCATCGTGTGGTACAACGACTGCGACCGCCCGCTGGAGAGCGCCAACTACTGCGCCGATCCGGAGGCGGCCCGCCGGGTGCTGGCATGCGGCATCCCGATCGCCATGGTTTCGCGCGCTTCCGACCGCCCGATCCGCATCTCGCCCGCCTGGCTCGACTCCGTGGCCTGCGTCCCCACGCCCTATGCCCGCCGGATCGCGGCGACGCACCGCCGCCCACCGCTCTCCCGCTCGATTGCGCGGCAGCACCTCGAAGCCTGGGACGATCTGGCGGTGCTCTATCTCTTCGCACCGGAATTGTTCGCACACCGCCCCCTCACGCCCGACGTGACGGTCTGCACGCCGCACGGCCTCGACGAAACGGCTTTCTGCGCAACAACACTGGCTCTCCTGCGCGGCAAACCCGACGCCGAAAGCCGGGTGTTCTACGGGTTTCCCCTCGATCCCGACTGCTATGCCGCCGACGTCCGTCCCATGCTGGAGCAGGCACTCGCCCTCCACGGCCCGAGCGAATGGCGCGCCGCCGTGCTGACCAACGAACTCCATGGCCATTTAGGTATCTATGCGACCATCGGCGTGAAAATGGGCATCCGCGCCCGCGAATATTTCGACATCGGCGTCGACGACATCGAAGCGACCACCTATGCCGGGCATCGTCCGCCCGTGAGCTGCATGAACGACGGTTTGCAAGTCGGCACCGGAGCGACGGTAGGCCACGGCCTGATCCGCGTGGCGGAGTGCGACGCCCCGCGTCCCGAAGCGCAATTCCGCTTCAAGAACCGCACGATCCGCCTGCGCCTCAAACCCGAATATGCCGCCCGCATCCGCCGCGACGTGGAACAGGGCATTCGGCTTCACGGCACCGACACCGAACCCTACTGGCAGTATATCCGTGCATTGGCCCTGCGCTACTGGGTCGAATTCGACCGCCACGAAATATTCGAACTCCTGGAATAAAATCCCCCGCAATTTGCGAGCAAGCCTTTTGGGGAGAAGAAAAATTGCGGAATTGCCCTCGCCGCGCTTTGTCCGAAAATAAAAAAGGTTGCAACATGTGTTGCAACCCGTATTCTTCTTTCGTTTTGCGGAAAGAGAGGGATTCGAACCCCCGGAACCTCGCGGTTCAACGGTTTTCAAGACCGCCGCAATCGACCACTCTGCCATCTTTCCGAGGACAAAAGTAGCATGGATTTTCGATTCTGCCAAATCCTGACGCCGCATATTTGAACCCGGTTGCCACGAAGCCCGAATTGCGGCGATAATTTTTCGACTTTTACAAAATTTAATTAACTTTGCCCTCACTTAATCAATGTATTGTCCTCGCCGCCATGAACAAAGCGCAGTTGATCGAAGCCGTCGCATCCGACACCCGCATGACCAAAATCGAAGCCCGCAAAGCCGTGGATGCGATGATCCGCGCCACCGTCGAAGCGCTCCGCGAGGGCGACCGGCTCACGTTGACCGGTCTGGGAACGTTCAGCATCCAACAGAAAAACGAGCGTGTGGGCCGCAACCCGCGCACGGGGGCTGCCGTGAAGATTCCGCCCCGCAAAGTCATCAAATTCCGGTCTACGGTCGACATCGAGTAGGCCCGCCCGGAAAAACCCGAATTCCATGCCCGAAATTTCGCAACGCGCCGAGCAGATGCCGGCCTCGCCGATCCGCAAACTCGTACCTTTGGCCGAAGCGGCCCGCGCCCGCGGCATCGAGATCTTCCACCTGAACATCGGCCAGCCCGACCTGCCGTCGCCGCAAGCCGGACTCGACGCGCTCAAAAAAATCGATCGCACGATCCTCGAATACAGCCCCAGCGACGGTTACCGCTCGCTGCGCGAGAAGTTGGTGGGGTACTACGAGCAGTATCAGATCAAACTCTCGCCCGAGGATATCATCGTCACCGCCGGAGGTTCCGAAGCGGTGTTGTTCGCGTTCATGTCGTGTCTGAATCCGGGCAACGAAATCATCGTCCCCGAACCGGCCTACGCCAACTACATGGCGTTCGCCATCTCGGCCGGCGCCAAAATCCGCCCTGTGGTCTCGTCGATCGAACAGGGTTTCGCGCTGCCCGACGTCGCCGAGTTCGAGAAGCTCATCAACCCCCGCACGCGCGGCATCCTGATCTGCAACCCCAATAATCCCACGGGCTATCTCTACTCGCGGCGCGAAATGAACCGCATCCGCGACCTGGTGAAGAAATACGATCTTTTTCTCTTTTCGGACGAGGTCTATCGCGAATTCATCTACACTGGATCGCCCTACATCTCGGCCTGCCACCTGGAGGGGATCGAGCAGAACGTGGTGCTCATCGATTCGGTGTCGAAGCGCTATTCGGAGTGCGGCATCCGCATCGGAGCGCTCATCACCAAGAACAAAACGCTGCGCGACGCAGTGATGAAATTCTGCCAGGCCCGTCTTTCGCCTCCGCTGCTGGGGCAGATCGTCGCCGAAGCGTCGATCGAAGCCCCCCGCTCCTACAGCACGGAGATCTACGAAGAGTATATCGAACGGCGCAAATGTCTGATCGACGGGCTGAATCGCATTCCGGGCGTCTACTCGCCCATCCCCATGGGCGCGTTCTACACCGTGGCGCGGCTCCCGGTCGACGACAGCGACAAGTTCTGCGCCTGGTGTCTGGAGGAGTTCAGCTACGAAAACCAGACCGTCATGCTCGCCCCGGCCTCGGGCTTCTACTCCGACCCGACCTACGGCCGCAACGAGGTGCGCATCGCCTACGTACTCAAAAAAGAAGACCTCGAACGCGCGCTGGTCGTGCTGCGCAAGGCGCTCGAAGCCTACAACGCCAAGATGTCGGGCTGCTTGGCCGTCGACTTGTGAGGAATGAATTTCTTGTAGTTTTCGGTGAAGCGGCCCCGTTCGTAGAGCCATGGATTGCGGCCGATCATCCTGCGGATGAAGTTCTGGCAGTTGAGATGCTGCATGTAGCCTAAATAGGAGTTGATCGTGGCGACCATCAGCCGGGGCGGCCGATGGCAGACGCTCCGCATCTGGCGGTTGATGCGCCGCTTGGTCTTGTTGATCAGATAGCGGCGATAGGGTTTGATGTTGGTGCCCAGGAAGTTGATCCCTTTGGTCACCTCCTGCAGATAGATTTTGTCGGGGTGCAGATTCAGCCCCAGTTCCTCGCGCAGAAATGTCCGGATGACGGGCACCAACTGCATCAGCCGGAAGCGGTCGCTGCCGACGATGTAGAAATCGTCCACATAACGCCCGTAGTGCTTCACGCGCAGCGTCCGTTTGATGAAATCGTCGAGTTTCGAGAGGTAGACATTGCTGAAAAGCTGCGAGGTGAGGTTGCCGATCGGCAGCCCGCAGCTCTCCGGGGTGTGGAACAGACTTTTGGAGGGCGGCAGACCGACCCACTGCTTCTGGTTGCCGCGCACCTCGCAGTTTTTGGTCGGGTCGTTGAACACGATTTCGCGCGTCAGGAACTTGATGAGGTCGTAGTCGAGCAGCTGTTCCCACGTTTGCTGGCCATAGACCCGGCGCCGGGCGAAGCGGTCGAGTTTCTGTGTGATGATGTCGTAGAGAATCTGCCGGTTGATGTTCATGAAATAGCCCTGGATATCCAGCTTGAGCAGATAGCATTTCCATTGGAAGTTGTTCGAGCACGAACGGATGTGGTGCTCCAGGCGGCCGATGCCGAAATGGGTGCCCATGCCCTTGCGGCACGAATAACTGTCGGTGATGAACGTACGTTCGAACAGCGGGCCGACATAGTTGCATAGCAGATGATGCACCACGCGATCGCGGAAATCGGCAGCGAAAATCTCGCGTTTCACCGGCACGTTGGTGATGAAACAGATGCTGCGGCCCACGCGGTAGGTGCGGTCTTCGATTTCGTGGTAGAGCTGCATGAGGTT
Organism: uncultured Alistipes sp.; assembly: GCA_964431265.1. Classification (GTDB taxonomy): domain Bacteria; phylum Bacteroidota; class Bacteroidia; order Bacteroidales; family Rikenellaceae; genus Alistipes. The sequence goes on from CAYSJF010000009.1 coordinate 16,059, forward strand.
GTCCTCGAGATCCATCTCGAAGCGCAACTGGCTGTATGTGTTGCGTTTGTTCTCGCGGGCATCGTAGTAAGCCTTGAAAATATCGGTCAGTAGTTTTTCATTCATGGTTCGAAATCGCTGGTTTTTCGAAAAAAGATAAAAAACAGCCCGTAGTAGATGCTGGACGCAGCGCACGGAGAAGGCATCGGCCCGATAGCCATTGTTCAGCGGGTTCACGTTACCCGAATTGAAGTTCAAGTAGCCTCCGTTGATATTGCCTGCAGCATAAGACGAAGAAGCCCAATAGTTGCCGTTCGAGCCGACGTTCGTCAAGGCTCCCGACGCTGCGGCGCGGATGCCCGCGGCAGGGACATGACGTGGCAATCGCTGGAATGAATGGCAGAAAGGAAAAAGGTTAACTCTCTGCCAGACTGGAATGAATAACTAACGACTCCGCAGACAAGCTGCCCAGCCGCTTTTCCCGGGCGATCAACGGCCTCGAAATCGTAGGATTTCCGAGGTGCGAGCGCCGCGGTTTTTCGGCCGTAGTCTCTCTGCGCCTTATGTCGTCAGTGGATTGCTGAATCTACTTCACCACGCTGGCAGGAGCCGTAGCCCATGCCACTCCGGGTTTCAGAGGCTGTTTTTTATCGAAAGGTCGAACGCTAAAAACACTAAAAAACAGTTCCGCGTAGATGCTGGACGCAGCGCACGGAGAAAGCGTTCGCCCGGTTGCTGTTGTTCAACGGATTCACAGCGCCCGCGTCGGACCACTGAAGGCCCGCGTTGACATTGCCGGCAGCGTACGACGATGACGACCACCAGTGGCCGCGCGTGCCGACGTTGCCCAAGGCTCCCGACGCGTTGTTGCGGTAGCCCGCGGCAGGGAGCTGTGAAAAGCAATCGCTGGAATGAATGACGGAAAGGAAAAGGGTTAACTCTCTGTCAGACTGGAGTGGACAACTAACGGCCCTGCGCACGAACCGACCTGCGTTTTACGCCGTTAGTGGATTGCTGGATCTACTTACCTCCCTGGCAGGAGCCGTGACCCCTGCCACTCCGGGTCGTCGAGAACTGTTTTTTAGGTGTCGATTTCGGTGAGCTGCAAAAAGATAAAAAACAACTCCGTGTAGATGCTGGACGCAGCGCACGGATAAGCCGTTGGCCCGGTTGGTGTTGTTCAACGGGTTCACATTGCCCGAATTGAACCACAAGTTGCCTGCGTTGACATTACCTGCGGCGTAGGACGAGGACGACCAATAATTGCCGTTCGCGCCGACGCTCGTCAAGGCTCCCGTCTCGCGGCTGCGGTTGCCCGCGGCAGGGGGAAACATGTGAAAAGCAATCGCTGGAATGAATAACAAAAAGGAACAGTCCAATGAATAGTTAATATTTGCCTATTCGCTGTTCATTGTCTGTAACTTTCTGCCAAACTGGGATGAACAACTGACGACCCCGCGAGCAGACTGCTCCGGCCTCTCTGCGAACAATTGCAAGTCTCGAAAGTCATCGGATTTCCGAGTGCGAGTGTCGTGGATTCGGGGCCGTAGTCTCTCTGCGCTTCATGTCGTTAGTGGATTGCTGGATCTACTCACCGCGCTGACGGAAGCCATGGCCGCCGCCACTCCGGGTAGAGGAAGTTGTTTTTTATCGGATCGCCAAAAACGAAAAACAGCCCTCGTAGATGCTGGACGCAGCGCACGGACAAGGCGTTGGCACGGTTCGTGTTGTTCAGCGGGTTGACGTTGCCCGATCTGAAGTTCAGGAAGCCCGCGTTGACGCTGCCGGCCGCGTAGGACGAAGAGGCCCAATAGTCGCCCTCCGTGCCGACGTTCGTCAAGGCTCCCGACGCGTTGTGGCGGTAGCCCGCGGCAGGGCGACAAGCGCAAAAGCAATCGCTGGAATGAATAACAAAGAGGAACGTTTTCGTTAAGCCGAGAGCAGAGACCGCTTGCGGACTTTGCCGAGGCGAGAAAACCTGCAAGCAATTGAACGTTTTCGATAAGCCGAGAGCAGAGGCCGCTTGCGGACTTTGCCGAGGCAAGAAAACATGCAAGAATTTGAACGTTTTCGTTAAGCCGAGAGCAGAGGCCGCTCGCGGACTTTGCCGAGGCGAGAAAACATGCAAGAATTTGAACGTTTTCGTTAAGCCGAGAGCAGAGGCCACTTGCGGACTCTGCCGAGGCGAGAAAACCTGCAAGCAATTGACCCATGCAATGAATAACCGACTCACTGTCCGTAACTCTTTGCTAAACTGGAATGGATAACTGACGACCCCGCGAGCAGACCGCTCCGACCCTTTCTCCGGGCTGTCGCAAGTCTCGAAAGTCGTAGGATTTCCGAGGTACGAACGCCGTGGATTTCGGGCCGTCGTCTCTCTGCGCCTTATGTCGTCAGTGGATTGCTGAATCTACCACCGCGCTGGCAGAAACCGTGATCTCTGCCACTCCGGGTTGCAAGAAGCTGTTTTTCCGATGCGTGGGTGTCGGATCGACGCCCCGAAAAAAACGAAAACAGTTCCGCGTAGATGCTGGACGCAGCGCACGGAGAAACCGTTCGCCCGGTTATTGTTGTTCAGCGGGTTGACGTTGCCCGAATTGAAGTTCAGGTTGCCTGCGTTGATATTGCCTGCAGCGTAGGACGAAGAAGACCAATAGAGGCCCTCACCGCCGACGCTCGTCAAGGCTCCCGACTCGCGGTGCCGGTAGCCCGCGGCAGGGCGACAAGCGTGAAAGCAATCGCTGGAATGAATGACGGAAAGGAAAAAGGTTAACTCTCTGTCAGACTGGGATGAATAACTAACGGCTCCGCGAGCAGACCGCCCGCTCTCTTTCCCAAGCAGTCGCGAGTCTCGAAAATCGTCGGAGTTCCGAGGTGCGAGCGCGGTTTTCCGATCGGGGTTCTTCGGCTGGTTGCGCTTTATGCCGTCAGTGGATTGCTGAATCTACGAACCGCACTGACGGAAGCCATGGCCGCCGTCACTCCGGGTTGTCAGAAACTGTTTTTAGCTGAAAAATTTTGGGTTCGTCATCCACCGCACCGACTGCCGTTCTACCGTCTGCCCGACGTCGCCCCGGCAGGTACCGAATCACTCCCCTCGTGTCGCCGCCCCATGTCGGACTGCGCGGCACACCGGGAATCGCCCGGCAAAACGACGGATGATCGCCTGTTTTTTATCCTGAAAAATGTCAAGGAACAAAAAGGATAAAAAACAGCCCTCGGTAGATGCTGGACGCAGCGCACGGAGAAACCGTTAGCACGGTTGTTGTTGTTCAACGGGTTCACAGCACCCGAATTGAAGTTCAAGTTGCCTGCGTTGATGCTGCCCGCGGCGTAAGACGACGAAGACCAACAGTAGCCGTTCGTGCCGACGTTCGTCAAGGCTCCCGACTCGCGGTTGCGGTAACCCGCGGCAGGAAGCTGTGAAAAGCAATCGCTGGAATGATTAACAAAAAGGAACAATCCAATGAATATTGCTGTTCATTGGCTGTAACTATCTGTCAAACTGGGATGAACAACTAACGGCCCCGCGCACGAATCGCTCTGCGTTTTACGCCGTTAGTGGATTGCTGGATCTACTCACCACGCTGACGGAAACCGTGGCCGCCGTCACTCCGGGTTGTCAAGAACTGTTTTTTATCGTTTGCGAATCACAGCTCGATCGACAGGTCGACTTCGGGTTCCGGCTCCGCCGTCCGAGCGTGTTTCTTATCTTTCTGGGTGTATTTCTGCCAAGCCGCCAGCTGCCGCGAGATGGTCTCCATCTGTTCGCAGAGCAGCGCGAACTGCTTGGTCGAAAGTTGCTGCGTGTCGTGCAACAAGCGGATCAACAACTTGATCGGCACCATCTTCTCCCGAGCTTCCTCGATCAAAGCGGCTTTCTCGGTGCGGTTGTTGGCCCGATAGATATAGACGCACAATTCGATGATCTCCTTCTTGAGCGTCTCGCCGATCGTGTACCGGGCATCGCGGCGGATGTTGGCCGAGAGCTTCACCACGCGCAACAACAAGTCGTACGACGCCTTGAAAACCGGTAAATTGTCATAAATAGCCATCGATCTCCTTTTTCAAATCAGCAATAAACAATACACACTCCACGGGCGTAGCCGCTTCGAGGCGATAATCGCGAATCAAACGCACGATGCGGTCGGCTTTCGACTCCCGCTCGCGACGCGACGCCAGCAACGCCGACGCCCTGACGGGCATGCGCGACGCTCCGGCGGAATCGCCCGCCGTGCGGAACGCCCGCACCCGGCCTTTGCGGCCTGCGACGCCCGGCTCCTCGGTCGCCGCAGCGACCCGACCATGCACTCCCGCCGGCTCGGCATTGACCTCCACGGCCTGGGCATGCAACTCGGCAGCCCGCATCTTGGCTTCGGCAACAGCCTGATGTCCACCGTCCTGCGGCATCCGCTCCCACAGCGGCAACGCGGCTTTCCACCGCTCGGCAGCAGCGACGTCGATCGACTCGGGCAACGCTATGGTCACCGTTCCGTCGGCCTGGGGCTGCGGCGCATCGGGGAAATATTTCACCAGCGCCGAAACCGGAAAACCGATCGAAACCAACTCGCGACCCAGGTATCCGATCCGTTTCTTGCAAGGCACGAACGACGAAATGCGACTCACGCACGCAAACGCCGAACGCTCGTAGGCCTTGTAGAACAAACCTTTGGGATACAGCACGATCCGTCGATCGTTATGCTCCTCCCGCAGAGCCACTTCTTCGAAAAAACGCATGGAGCACCAATAAGTTTTCGATGCAAATGTAATGTTTTTCCCGAAAAGTAAAACAAAAAATCCAAAAAAATTTTCGACCGCCTTAAAGGCGGTATTCAAAAACCGGAGCGCCCGAAAGCGCTCCGGTCAATGAATCTGAAACGTTCGTCTCGCTTAACGCTCGCTCACTTATTATTCCTGGACGCAGCGCACGGAGAAAGCGCTCGCCCGGCTGCTGTAGCTCAACGGATTCACAGCGCCCGCGTCGGACCACTGAAGGCCCGCGTAGACATTGCCGGCAGCGTACGACGATGACGACCACCAGTGGCCGCGCGTGCCGACGTTGCCCAAGGCTCCCGACGCGTTGTTGCGGTAGCCCGCGGCAGGGTAGTCGGTCGAGATCGTCTGGGCGTAGTTGGTATAGAACTTCCAGCCATTCGACCATGCACCGTCTACGTTGAAGTCAGCCGGAGTCGTCGAACCATACTGGTTCGTCCACTCTACGTTCTTAACGAACTGAATCCAGGTATCCTGGGGCGGTACGCGCCAGCCTACCGGACACGGGTCGTAGATCGACTTGGCACCCTTGTCGGTGTTGTAGCTGGTCTTATTGATCGTCGTCTTGGTGTTGGGGTTGCCCCAAAGGTTGTCGGCCTGCGTCGTCCAATCCGTAATACCGATCCAGTCATATACCACAGCGTCGCGCTGGCAGATGAACGTCGTCGGGTTCTGACGAGCATAGGCGATACGATCGGCAATCGTGGTGCCGGCAGTAGCCTGATTGGCGGTTGCAAGCACATCCACCGTAGATTTCGGGCCTACGGCCGTCATGCCCGAACCCAGGAACGGATCCTTACGACCCCACTGGTAGAGCAGACCGTAAGCAGCGACCGTACGACCGGCTTCCGAAGCACCCAGGTTGCGATCCATAGCGTAATACGTAGAACCGCCGGTATGAGCGACTTTCGCAGCCTTATCCGGATCGTACTGGGTCGACCAGATATGCCAGCTCCAAGCAACCTTGCCATCGGAACCGTTGACAGCCAGCAAGGCGTTACCCTCGATTGCGGGCATACCGATCATGCCGGCCGTGGAGAAGTAAACCTTCTTGTTCTCGACATCGAGTTTGATGTTCTTGATCACACCGTTGATCGACGAACCCGTCTCCCACAGCAGACCGGCGGTAGCAGGATTCACAGCAAACGGATTGATCCCAGGGGCAGTTTGCGTCTTGGCGGTGGCTCCAGTGCCGACCGTTGCCGAGAAAGGCTGGGTCGTAGCACCGTTGCCGCCCGTCGAAGCGTCGAATACATACACCTGACCGGCCTCGTGCGTCAAGTAGCAGTTGGCGGTACCGGCAGCGCTCAAATTGATGATTTCAGCCGAAGTCACACGGCCGTCGCCGTTGGCGTTGGCACCCTTGATCGTAGCGGTGATGTTGTAGCAGGTGTTGCGCTTGATGTCGAAGTTCTTCGTATCGTCGGCACCCGGGAAGATGCGGTAAGCGATCTTCTTGGCCTTGGCGCCGTTCGAAGGATTCGTGTAGGTACCCGTAACCTCGAGATACGAGCTGTGAGCGGGTGCGTTCCACCAGTTCTTGCTCTGCTTGGTGGTCGACGGACCGTCGCCGCGCATGTTCTCGGGAATGTAGAACGTTACCGATGTACCGGTTTTCAGATTGGCGACGTTGATGCTGTGCTGAACGAGCGTGTCGATGTAGTTAGCATTCACGGCCGTCAGCTTGGTAGCGTTGCTGTGATAATAGAACTTCGAAGCGGCGCTGCGCAGGTTCACGTTGGCATCGGCTTCGAACTCGGTAAATGTCTCATCCTGCTTCAGGGTCAGCACGACCTTGGCGCAGATACGCTCGAGCTGAATCTCCTGCGTACCGGTAACGGCCGTCAGATCGTACTTGGCCACCATGGGAAGACCCTTGCTGGTCATGTAAGCACCGCCGAAACCGCCTTCGGGAGTGGGGAAAGTCAGGGCCTGGAAAGACGACAGCTTACCAGTGAAGCTCTTCAGAGGCTCCACATTGCCTACGTTGGCAATGAAATAGGTCGTCGTCTTACCGCCGTTGTTATCGTAGAGATCGACACTGACCGTATTGTTCGTGATGCTGTCGTAGTATTGGCCTACCTGCAGCGTCGAACCCGACTCATCACCGGAGAACTGCATGATCCACAGGTTCTTGATAGCGCTCTCGGGAGCCGTAGCGGGAACCGTCGGATTCTCTTCTTCATCGCCCTCGGCACGGGTAGCGGCATCCAGCGCGACGGAGAGCGACTCGTCCTCGGCAACGGCGCGGCTTCCGGGGGTAGCCTCGGCCACAATCATTTCGGGAACGGAGAAGTTCAAAGTCATGGTGACCTTCTCGCCGACAGGCTGCAAACCGCCGATCTCGCTGTTATCGGCGGTCGCATCAAAATCCTCGCTGCAGGCTGCGAAAGCCAGAGCGGCGGCAGCGATCAGCAATGTTTTTTGAAAGATTTTCATAATCGTTTAAAAATTAAAGTTGTATGTATTTTCGAATTTTAAATGTCGATAATAATCGAATGCAGTCTGCGACTACTCGGAATCGGCAGCTCCCATATCGCCCGAATCGGAATTGTTCGCATTCCAACCGGGAGCGGCAGGCGTACCGTGGAACGAATCGCCCAAACCGGTATCCGAACCGCCGCCGTCCGACCAAGCGTCGTTGCCGGTCAGCGGAGCCGTGAGCGTCGGGAAATCCGCGATCTCGGTGTCCCAATTCGGGTTGCCGACCCAACCGCCGGGCTTGATGACAGGGATGAACGAACCGCCGAGTTCGGTCTCCTCCCAGGTGATATCCAACCACCATTCGCCGACGACGACCGAACCATGAGGCCACTCGCCGATGCCATCGTCGTAATCATCGCCCTCGCCCCAAGCCAATTCCGTCCAGGGAATGACGTTGAGAACAAGCACCAGCTTGGCACCCGACAACTCCACGCTGAAATTGTAGTGGTGACCGGCGGCCAAAGCCATGTCCGGAACCGTAGCGGGCAGCGCCACCACGGTCTCGGAACCGTTGAACGCGACATCCAACTTCAGCCCGAAGTTGGCTTTCCGCTTGGGCAGCACGAAGTCGGTACCCACGAAGTCGACTTTCGAGCCGGAAACAGCGCTGAACTTCGACTCCGGAATGGTGTAGCAGCAATTCGCATCGTTCGAGATCGTCCACGAATCGGGCTTCCAAAGCGAGCAGATCGCATCGACATACGGCGCAGGCGACATATAAGAAAGATCAATGGTCTTGAACGCGATCTCGGTAATTTCCTTATCTCCGGTAAGGCCTTCGGTCGGCATCACCGAGAACGTCAGCTTCGCCATATGACGCACCAACGTGTTGAGCGCCACGGTCTGCGACCCGGTCACGCTCGGCTCGACCAGCTTGGAAGTGAGCGAGCAGGCGTAGTCGACGCCATGACCGACCGGAATATTTTTATGCCCGGGAACGGCCATAGCCGGAGTTATGGCATAAAAATCGTAGGCATATTCGGCAGGCGGCAGCTTCATGGAGATGCCGGTGCCTGCGACGATCTTGCCGTCGGCATCGACGACGCAGGGCGTCAAGGCACCATCCTCGCCGGCGACGTACGTAGCCTCGGCGACGAACGTATCGTTGGCGATGTCGGCGTTCTCACCCGCACGCTCGAAAGCCAAGACCCGCACCGTGGTACCCTCGGCCAAAGCCACGGGATCGCCCGGCGTGACGCCCTCGACGCTGCGGACGACAGCCTGTGCGGAACGGGCGCCCGCCAAGGTGAATCGTACCGTCACCTCTGCGGCAGCAGGCTTCGGCGCGCCCTCCTCGGACTTGTGGCATCCGGTCGCTGCAGCCAGCAACAAGATGAACAACAATTTTTTCATAAACAATCAATTAAAATATAAGCACACCCTATATTCGGAACCCTCGGCAGCGGCATTCGCGGCTTTCGCGGGGTCTCGTCGGGCGTCCGGAGCCTTGTTTCCGAAGACATCCGGACGCGCGGAGACCTTGTGAAAGTTGCGCGCCCGCCACGACGGGCATATTTGGATTAGAGCGGGATAACCACGGGAGTGGGGACCTCGATCCAATCGGTGATCGTAGCCGTCGGCGTGATCTCGGAAACCGTGAAGACGAGGACGATTTCGTAAGCCGAACCGGCCTTGAAACCGACGGTGCTGTCGGCGTTGGTCGGCAGGGTGACGGAGATCGTCTTGCTACCCTCGTAGTCCGAAGTTTCCAGCTCCAACTTGAACGTGCCGTCCTCGTCGACGGGGGCTACCATGGCGTAACCGCACTCGACCTTGTTGTGCTCGGTCTCGCTGGCCTCCACACCGACTTCCAGACCATCGGTGTAGTCGATAGCGGTGTAATCCGAGAATTTCTTGGCGACCAGGGCGATATCCTTGGTGTCCGTGGCGTAATCGACCGCAGCGGGCAACGTGATCTCGCAAGCCTCGGGCTGATCTTTCACCGTGATGGAGGTGATTTTGCCCCAACGGGCCTTGGCATCGTCGTCCTTGGCGTAGGCCGAAATCTTGATCCAGGTCAGCTGGTGCTTGAAATTGAAGATCTTGCCGGTCTTGCCGAAACGCGATGCGGTAGCCTTGTTCGCCTCCAGTTCCTGGGTCAACATGATGTCGGTGTCGCCGTCGATGGCGATCGTAGCGACGCCGCCCGTGAACGAAGTCGTGCGGGGGTACCAGCCGACCATCTTGGTGTTGCTGCCATTGGTCTGGTAGTACTGCTTGGTCGCGAAGACGATAGCCGTAGCATCGGTCTCGGAGAGCGTACCCTTCCAGGTGGCGTTCAACGCGGAAGCGGCCGAATAATCGGCGGGATAGCCCGCAGTGCCCTCGTCGATACGCGCGAACGCGACCTCCAAGTCCTCGGTACGAGCGGCCCGGATGACACCTTCGCCACGCGTGGGGCGCACCAGATCGGCTTTCGAAACGACTTCGCCGATCTTGACCATGCCTGCGCTCAAGCGGATCTCATCGCCGCTGTCGATCGGCGAGAAATCGGTCTTCTTGGAACATCCAGCCAACAACGCAACGGCCAACAACATGCTCCCCAGGGGGAAGATCATGCCTTTTACAAACGTTTTCATTGTTCTTTAAATTTAAAAAGTCTTGCTCTTGCGACTGTAAGGGGACATTCAACCCCTTACAGCCAAAACAGGCTCCGCATCGCGGACAAGCCGCGAAAACGGGAGAAAACTACTCGATGGTCTCCTCGGCCGAACCGCCGTCTTCCCACTCCGTAACGGTAGCCGTAGCCTCGATGACGGTAGCCTTGAAAGTCAGGTTGACGTCGAACTTCTTGGCAGCGGTCGAACCCGTAACGGCAACATCGTTCTTCTTCAGGTAAACGGGAACCTCGATAGCATCGTCGATCTTCTCGGTCTTGATTACCAGCGTGTAAGCAGGAGTGTCGGCAACAGCCGTCACGGGGCAAACGATCGAGTAAGCGATAGCGACGGGATCAACGACCGTATCCTCGGAACCCTCTACCTCCGGATCGGCGGGAACATCGTACTCCAGCTCGTAAGCCTGGCTCTCGAATACGTCGTCCGTAGCCACCTTGGGATCGGCATCCTGGTCGATGATGTAAGTCTTGAACGCCTCGACAGGCTCCGAATAAGCGTTGACCAAAGTAGAAGTGTAGGGCTTAGCCTCGACCAGATTCACCTGAATCTTGCTGTTCACGTTCTTCACCGTGATCTTTTCTACCTTACCCCAAGCGTCGTGAGCGAACTCGTTCTCGGCCTTGACGTTGATCGTCAACATGGTCAGCATGTGAACGAAAGCCAGGTTGGGATAGGTCTTGGCCTGGGCCTGGGTCTTGGTCGACGATACCTGCGGAGCGAGCATGAAATCCTCGCAACCCGTGATCGTAGCCGTTACATAGGAGAACTCGTTGTCACCCGAATAACCGATGTCGTTCAACGCCAAATCTGCCGGATAGATACCGCACAGATAGATCTTGCTGTTGTTGGTGGGATAGAAAGCGCTACCCGTGAAACCCGTCGTGTCGTAGGGCTTGTTATTAGGAGTCTCGGCCACATTGGCTGCGGTGAAAGTCATCGTACCATCGGCATAGATCGTACCCTTATAGTTATTCTCGGTGGTCGTCGTAAGCACGCGAGCTTTCAGCACGTTGTCGGAAGCGATAGCTCCCTCGAACGGAGTACGGGTCGTTACATCGATGTCACCAATGCCATAGGCATTCGACGAAGCTACGATCGCTACATCGCCCTCGAGTTCGGGACGCATAGACAACTCGCTCTTCGAACAACTTGCCATAGCTGCTACAGCAAGCAGAGAGAAAAATAACTGTTTCATTGTAGAAAAATTTAAAAGTGAATTGAGATTTGATTGCTAATTAAAAGTATCTGAAATCATAAGGTTTTCGCTATTGAACGATGCCCTCGCCCGTGCCGCCGAACTCCCACGGCTCGACCGTAGCCCCGGCTTCGATCTCGAAACGCTTCTTGAACGTCAGCGTGATGAGATAGGAGCGGCCTGCGGCGAACGTCGTTTCGGTCTGCTCGCCGATTTTCGACGTGGGACGCACTACGACATCGTTGAAAGAGCCGCTGGAAGTGACCACATGAATCTTGAAACTTCCCTGACCGGGCTGCAGCATCATTTCGCCAGGCAGTGCCTGCGGCGTATCGGCACCGAAAGCCGTGATCGCCGTGGCCTCGAAGCCCGAGAGGGGCAGATCGGTCTGTCCGCTCCAAATCCCCAGGGCGCCGGTCTCGATGTTCATCGAACCGACCGCATTGACACCCAGGAACGTAATGCTCTCGACCGTAGCGCCCGTGTAGGCGCCGAACTCGTCGAGGAGTTCGAACCGCAACTGCGTAAGGGCATGATGGAAACTCAATTTATCGGGACGCGACGCATTGCTGCCCACGACCGGCGTGGCGAACATGAGATCCTCGCCGCCCGTGAGGGTGAAATGCAGCACGGGTGCCTGACCGGAGACGGGAGCCGTCAGATAATTGGCGCCACCGGTTCCAAGGGGTGCGAACGGATAGTAGGCGCAGAACTGCACATGCTCCTCCGCATCCAAAGGGTAGTAAAAAGTACCTTGCCAAGCCAGCGACCCCGTAGCGGCATCGACCGACGTCGTACATACATTATCCATGATCGGCAGAGCGCCCCAGCGGGCAGCACCTGCGACATAGCTGCTCTCGGTGGTGGGAATGCCGAAGATTCCGATCTTGTCGCCTGCCGCAGCCAACGCGGTCATGTCGTTGACCGAAGCGCGCGATGCGACGACATCGCGGACACCGAGACGGATCACCCCGTCGGCGGGACGCAAGTCCATCTCCTGCTTGGTCGAGCAAGCGCCGAACAAGCAGCAGACCGCGAAAGAAAATAAAACGTTTCTCAACATATCGCAAGAAATAATGTTACAACTCCAACAACGCAAGCCGTTTATACCAACTCGCCGCTACCGCTGCCCGTGGCGTCCCAAGGCGAAACCTCGGCAGAGAGATTGCCGTCGACCGATTTGAGATCGATCTCCAAAGGAATCTCGAGCGGAATGACCCCGCCCCACTCGCCTTCCAGCAAATCTTCGATCGTGGACGACAAATCGATGCTCATGGTGTGTTCCACGCCGTCGATCAACACGGTCAACGTCAGGATATGCGACCCGGAAACACCCGCCTCCGGCATCACCAGATCGAGCACGGAGATATTGGCCACATAATTATATTTGCCATAGGGATCGCTCGTGACCGTGAAGTTGACATTCTGCGGATTGTGCGTACACGAAGCGGTGGTGCACTGCAGGCCCGACGAAACGCCGGACAACGAACCGCCGAGCAACGTGACCGCAGCGGCATTGTCGAGTTTGAAGACGAGTTCCACGGTTTTGATCCGGCCGCGCGGCGACGCGGACATGATGACCGAATCGCGATACGGCACCGTCATGACCTCGGCCTCGTCGAATGCGGCGGCGAACAGCAGGTTGTCGGGTTGAGCGATGCACCCTGCAGCCTTGCCGGCAGCGGACTCGTCGGAGACGACGCGCACCTCGGCCGTCGCATGCCGGTTCATGTTGCACAGCTCCACATTGCGGGCGTCGGTATTCCACACGATGATCTTATAGTCGCCCATCGGCAACGTTCCGCGGAATCCCTTGGCCGAGCACTTGCACGACTGGACGAATTCGCCCGCATCGGTGTAGAAGTAGAACTCGCTCCCCTCGGGCACGACATCGTTCTCCCAATTCAGGTCGATACGCACGTATCCCTCCTCTTCGCGAAGATCCAACCCCTGCTTGACACAGCTTACGCCTGCCAACAAACCCAGGCACAAGCCGCAAGTCAACATGTATGTCAATTTTCCTTTCATAACAACAGGACAATTTATTTCCTTATTTCAAACCGGACGACGCCGCTCCCCGAACCGATTCCGGGAGCCGGCAATCCGGCGACCGCTGCCCGGAGTCCCCAGGCTACGCGGCTCTGCGATCAACGCTTGCCCCGACCGATGCGGTATACGACATTGAATCTTATACCGGTCAAAGCGAATTCGTTCTTCTCGCCCGAGCTGGCCCAATAATAATTCGGCAGCTCGCGATCGTATCGGTCGTACGTAGCGCTGCGATAACCGCCGCGTACGCTCAACTCCAGGCACCAGTGGCGCGACAGAGGCAGCATGTAGCCCAACGACAGGCCGGCGCTCCAGTAATCGCCCGTATAGTTGGTCAGCGTGGTGACCTCGTCGACACGGTCGACCTGCTTGTTGAAGTCGCCGATCTGACCGTACAAGCCCATGTATACACCGCGGAACAAGCCGTTGCCCTTGAACCAGATACGCGGTTCGATGCTGTAGGCGGTGTACCCCCAGAACTGCTTGCCGCCCTTGTAGGCCCAGTTGGCATAGAGTCCGGAGACGCCCACCGACCAACGCTTGGCGAAGTAGAACTCGGCTTCGAGGTTGGGCATGAACGTCGTACGCGTGAAGTCGGGCAATACGCCGGCCCAAGCCACCAGATCGGTCTTGAGGGCGACGATCGGCTTCAACTTGCGCTGCTCCTTGCGCTGCAGCTTGGCCGCAGCCTGCGCCTGACGCTCGGCCTCCAGACGAGCCTCCTCTTCGGCACGACGCTGCGCCTCCAAGCGGGCTTCCATCTCGGCACGACGCTGCGCCTGTACACGGGCTTCTTCCTCGGCGCGATGCAGGGCCTCCAAACGCTCGGCCTCGCGGGCCTGACGCTCGGCTTCCAGACGCGCCGACTCCTCCATACGCGATAATTCTGCCAAACGTCGCTCTTCGGCTTCGGCTTCGGCACGTTCGCGCGCCAATTCGGCCTCGAATTCGGCTTGAGTCAGCTTGCGCTGCAACTTTTGCTCGATGATGCGGTGCAAGTCGTAGTTGACAGTCACCTCCACACGACGCAGAGCCGGAAAGAACTCCTTGAGCATATATTTATAGGGGGCACCGTTGGCGAGATCCATCAGTTTCTTCTCACGACCGGCGAAAATACCTACATTGTCGATCAGGTAAAGCACCTCGTCGCGATAGGCCATATGCGACTCTGCGACGAGTTTCCGCAACTCGGCCCAGTCTTCAGCGATCCAGTTGACACGCACGGGATAGCGGCTCGAAAGCTGATAACGACTGTCCAAATAGCTTTTCAGACCAACGGCACGCGTCTTCGCCAGACGCTCGTTGACGCCGTAGGAACCCTCGATCGAGCAATAACCCGTCAGACGGATCGAGTCGACATAAATAAGGCTGTCGCGGAAAACCTGGTTGATGAACACGTCGAGCTTGGTCAGCTCCTCTTCGTTGTTGCCGAACTCGGGCAACACCTTGGCGCTGCCCTGCGGATAGTTCAGGTAGAGGTTCAAACTCTTGGAACCCTCCGTAATGACCTGTCGATACTTCGAATCGGAGACCGACAACTTCGATCCTTCGGACGAAGACGCAGGCTGCTGCGCGCCGGCGCGCAGCGCCAGCGAAACGAACATCACGCACAAGAAGACCGGCAAAACCCGGCGAAGTCCAAGACTGTCAATTGTATTCTTCATAATTCGCTCAAATGCTTAACATAACGTCCGGAATCGGTTCCGAACCGCTATGGATTCCTCTTACTTAAGTTCGACCGGAGGCGGCCCGCGCCGTCGGCCCGATGCGCCCATCGCGGCGCAAACGTTTCGTAGTCAATTGTTTCCCTAACCACCTCGGGAGGCCGTTTCCCATATAAGGCCGCCCGTTTCCCCGCAGGGACGAACGTACGATCGCCAATTCTCCCGAATCCGACCGACGTCCCATGCGATCCGCTGCCGATTCCGCCCCTTTCGCAACACGATTCGGAGCGTAAAAATCGCGGAGCGGTATTTCAATAATCATCGAAATATATGATTTGTGTTAAAAACACAGCACACACTATCCGATATTCTCAAAAACCACCGCCCATTTCACAGCGTTCACGCCGCAAATATATAAAAAATTCCCCCCCCCAAGCAAATAAATAGGAATTTTTTTTCAATTATACTAAATTTTCTTAAGTAATAATCCCATTTCTTACCCGATTAAGTTACGGTAAATCTGCACGAAAAACGGCCCGATTTCGACCCGAAAAAGACCGAAAAAAATTTGCATTTTTATTGCGAGCGAAACGAAGACGCGAAATACTGCCACGTCGTTTAGTAAATAATTCAGGTAATTTAGACCAAAAATATTTGGGACGCAGAAATAGTTTTTCTACTTTTGCCCCCGATTTCAGACCCCGCACGACGTGCGGATATCAACCAATTCTTCGATCTCATGATGAAAAAATTTTTGTTCCTGGCGCTGACGACGGCCGTTTTCGGAAGCGCTTTCGCCGAGGGTTATCAAGTCAACAACATGTCGGCCAAACAAACCGGCATGGGACACGTGGGCACGGCCATGAAACTGAACTCGGAGTCAATCTTCTTCAATCCGGCGGCAGCTTCGTTCCAACGCTCCGCATGCGACATCTCGGTCGGCTTCACGGGCATCCTCTCCGAGGTGCGCTACCGGGCGCTGCCCACGCTGGACAACGACTATACGGAGGGCGCGCCCCAGCGGTCGAACAACAAGCTCTCGACGCCGCTCCATATATATATGAACTATAAACCCATCGACCGGCTTTCGATCGGCGTAGGCTTCTTCACGCCTTACGGCTCCTCGATCGACTGGGGCGACGACTGGTCGGGCGCCCACCTGGTGCAGCGGATCGATCTCAAGTCCTACACCGTGCAGCCTACCGTGTCGTTCAAGGTCTGCGACCGGCTTTCGATCGGCGCAGGGCTGATGATTACATGGGGCGATTTCGATCTCTCACGCTCGTTGCTCTCGCAAGCGACCCGCCGATCCATGATCGACGACATGATCGCTCCGACGATCGACCAGCTGGAAAAGACGCTGCCGCTGCTGCCCGACGACAATCCGGACAAAGCGGCATATGCCGCCCGGCTGCAGATGCTGCAGGGCGCCAGCGCCTATCTGACCGGCACGATGGATCGGTCGATCGTCTCGGCCAAGCTGCAGGGCCGTTCGAAAGTAGCCATAGGCGTAAACGCCGGCCTGCTGTGGGACATCACGGACGAATGGTCGGTGGGCATGACCTGGCGTTCGCGCATGAACATGAAAGTGAACAAAGGGCATGCGACCATGTACACCGATCCCCAAGCCGCCGCACTCATCGCCCGGCTCGAACAGATGATCGATAAAACGCTCCTGCCCCCGCTGGATCGCGGCACGTTCAATGCCGAGCTGCCGCTGCCGACGGTGGTGACGTGGGGCGTATCGTTCCGTCCGACGCCCCGATGGGAACTGGCGGTCGATCTGCAATGGAACGGCTGGAGCGCCTACAAGGCTCTGAACGTAGAGTTCAACGAAACCCAACTGGGCATAGAGCCGATCTACTCGGTGAAAAACTACTCCAACACTCTGGCATTCCGTTTCGGCGGTCAGTACCGGGCCACCGACTGGCTCACGGCACGCATAGGCATGTATGTCGACGAAAGCCCCGTGGACAGCAACTACCTCAATCCCGAGACTCCCTCGATGACCAAAGTCTCCTACACGGCCGGTCTTTCGCTCCGCCCGGCGAAGCTCCTGTCGATCGACCTGGCCTACTGCTATGTCTCGTCGGCCGATCCGGAGCGCACCGGCTCCTACCCGATCTACGAATACGGCAATCCGTCGCAGCTGACCGAAGTATTCTCGGGCAACTATAAGCTCCACGCCCACGTATTCTCGGTCGGCGTAGGGATCAGTTTTTAACCGCTATTCTTCCGGTGCAAGGAACTTCGCGCCCGACCTTTCGATTTTCACCTTATTTTCGTATCTTCGCGGTGTTCTTTCGGGGACACCGTTTTTCGGCTCCATAGTTCAAGGGATAGAACGAGGGTTTCCTAAACCCTAAATCCGCGTTCGAGTCGCGGTGGGGCTACCAACGAAGGGCGTGTAGAGCACGCTCTTTTTCATATCGCTATCCGAACATGGAATCGCTCAAAGAACTCTACAGGATAGGCCACGGCCCGTCGAGCAGCCACACGATGGGGCCGAAAAAGGCAGCGGAACTCTTTCTGCAGCGCTGCCCCGATGCCGAGGCCTACCGCGTGACGCTCTACGGGTCGCTCGCAGCGACGGGCAAGGGCCACCTCACCGACACGGTCATCCGCGCCACGCTGCAGCCCCACGCTCCCACCGAGATCGTCTGGCGCGCGGATATCGTCCCCGCGTTCCACCCCAACGGCATGCTGTTCGAGGGGCTTCGCGGCGACACGGCCGTGGCGAGTTGGGAAGTCTTCAGCATCGGCGGCGGAGCGCTGGCCGACGAGACCACGCAACACGCAACGCCGCCGAGCATCTACCCGCTGACCACCATTGCGGAGATCAAAGCCTGGTGCTACCGCGAGGGCAAAACCTACTGGGAGTATGTCGGCGACTGCGAAGGCCCCGAAATCTGGGACTACCTCGACACCGTGTGGACGACCATGTGCGAAACCATCCGTCAGGGACTGAACAACGACGGCGTACTGCCCGGAGGGCTGAAAGTGGCCCGCAAGGCGGCGACCTACTTCGTGAAGTCGAAAAGCTACACCGACTCGCTTTCGTCGCGCGCGAAAATCTATGCCTATGCCTTGGCCACCTCGGAGGAGAACGCCTCGGGCGGCAAAGTCGTGACCGCCCCGACCTGCGGATCGAGCGGCGTGGTACCGGCGGTACTCTATCACTTGGCCACCTCGCGCGACTTTCTGCGCATCCGCATCCTGCGGGCGCTGGCCACGGCGGGACTTTTCGGCAACGTGGCCAAGACCCACTCTTCGATTTCCGGCGCCGAGGTCGGGTGTCAGGGCGAAGTCGGCGTGGCCTGCGCCATGGCGGCCGCAGCGGCGTGCCAACTCTTCGGCGGTACGCCCTCGCAGATCGAATATGCGGCAGAAATGGGGTTGGAGCACCACCTGGGTCTCACCTGCGACCCGGTATGCGGTCTGGTGCAGGTGCCCTGTATCGAGCGCAACGCCATAGCCGCCGCCCGGGCGCTCGACGCCAACATCTACGCCACCCTCTCCGACGGCTCGCATTTAGTGTCGTACGACAAGGTGGTCGAAGTGATGAACGAAACGGGCCACAACCTCCCCTCGCTCTATCGTGAAACGGCGGAAGGCGGACTGGCCAAGCGCTACAAAAACGAATAGCCGACCGCTATTCTCCCGATCGCCCCATTTTTCTTGTCCGGCGATTCTTGCCCATAAAAAAGGCCGTCCTCGAAAGGACGGCCTTTTTCAAACAGACGTCTCCCATATGGAGTCGTCCGGGGATATAGGTTTACTGCGCCTGGCGAATCTCTTCCAACTCGGCTTTCGAACCCACGACGAGGTTGTCGTAGTCGCGCAAACCGGTACCGCCGGGGATCAGGTGACCGCAGATCACGTTCTCCTTGAGGTTCTCCAGCGGGTCGATCTTCGCCTGGATAGCAGCCTCGTTGAGCACCTTGGTGGTCTCCTGGAACGAAGCCGCCGAAATGAAGCTCGACGTCTGGAGTGCGGCACGGGTGATACCCTGCAGCACCTGGGTCGACGTGGCGGGCACGATGTCGCGTACCTGCACCGGACGCAGGTCGCGGCGCTTGAGGCTCGAATTCTCGTCGCGCAGCTTGCGTACCGACACGATCTGTCCGGGCTGGAGGTTCGACGAATCGCCGGCGTCGGTGACCACCACCTTGTCGTACAACTCGTCGTTCACATCCATGAACTCCCACTTGTCGACGATCTGATCCTCGAAGAAACGGGTGTCGCCCGGATCCTCGATCTTGACCTTGGACATCATCTGGCGCACGATCACCTCGAAATGCTTGTCGTTGATCTTCACGCCCT
>CAYSJF010000010.1:0-32916 GCA_964431265.1 uncultured Alistipes sp.
TATTTGAGTTTATATTATTTCTCTCCTATTATTACCGTCTTCGCTCAGATCTGCGGGGCTCACGGCGGCCGCCGAGCGGATCATGTGGCATACGCCCGGCACCGCCAACATCCGCAACAGCTGGGGCAACCGCGAGCCGACGTGGCTGCCCGTCTATTCGCAGATGAAGGGCCAGCGCATCGGCATCGCCCGCAGCCAGATGGCCCGGGGCATCACCATCGCCACCCAAGGTTATGCGTTGGGCGAGTACCGCGAGGGCGACCGGTTCCTGCCGATCCTGCTCAAGGACGAGAATATCGGCGACTACAACCTCACCAATCTGCAGGCCTTGCCGATCTTCGCCCCTTCGGGACGCGTGTTTTCGCTCGACCAGGCCGTCGAGGATTTCCGTTTCGACTTCCGGCAGGGCAAGGTCGAGCGCTACGACCGGCAGCGGGTAATGAAAGCGCAATGCGATCCCGCCCGCGGGGTCAACACCATGCGGTTGTTCGCCGCCTTGTGCGACTCGATCGGGCGCAGCGTCGTGTTGCCCGACGGATATGCGCTCAAGGTCTTCGGCGAGCAGGAGAGCCAGGAGGAGTCCAACCGGGCGCTGGCCAAGTATATGCCGTTGACGCTGGTGCTGATCTTCATCGTGCTGCTGTTGCTGTTCCGCAACTATCGCGAACCGATCGTCATCCTCTCCATGATTCCGCTGATCTTCATCGGCGTGGTGCTGGGGCTGGTCGTCACCGGCAAGATGTTCAATTTTTTCTCGCTGCTCGGACTGCTCGGGCTGGTGGGCATGAACATCAAGAACGCCGTGGTGCTCGTCGAGCAGATCGGACGGGCGAAAAGCGCCGGTACCGCGCCCTACGAAGCGCTCGTTTCGGCCGCCCGCAGTCGCATCGTCCCCGTGGCCATGGCGTCGGGCACCACGATCCTGGGCATGCTGCCCCTGTTATTCGACTCGATGTTCGGGGCTATGGCCGCCACCATCATGGGCGGACTCTTCGTCGCTACATTGCTTACCATATGCGTGTTGCCGGTTGTTTATGCCATATGTTATCAGATTCGCGAATCATGAAATACTTCCTTTTGTTGCTTTGTTTCGTGTCGTCGCGGCCGCTGGCCGCGCAGATCCGCATCGACGACTATCGGCAGGCCGTGCTGGACTACAGCCGGCAGCTCAAGGCTGCCGGAGCGCGTCGGGTCGCTGCGGCCGAGACGATGGGGCAGGCCCGCACGGGTTATCTGCCGCGGCTCGCCCTGGAGGGGAGTTTCACCGCCACGGTGCACCGTTACGACGAGACGAAACCGTGGACGTTCAGCGTCCTGCCGCAGTTGGTGCAGGTCGTCTATGGCGGCGGCTCGGTGCGCGCGGCGGTCGCCACGGCCGAATTGGGCTACGACATAGCCCTTTGCGACGAGGAGTTTTCGCGTCTGGAGGTGCGTTATGCGGCCGATTACGCTTATTGGAACCTTTCGGCCATGAAGCTCTATGCCGCTGCCATGCGGCAATATGTGGCCTTGATCGAGTCGCTCAAGGAGGTGGTCGACCGGCGTTTCGCCGAAGGGTATATCGCCAAAGGCGACGTGTTGATGATCGACGCCCGGTTGAGCGAAGCCCGCTACGAGGAGGTTTCCGTGCGGCAGCGCGCCGAGGTGGCGTTGCACAATTTCAACATCCTGCGCGGGGCCGATGCCGCGGCCGAGGTGCTTTTGGCCGACGGGGTACGCGATTCGTTGCCCATGCCGCAGCGTATGGCGCCGATCGAAGCCGTCGTGCGCCGTCCCGATTATTCCGGGGCGCTTTTGCGCTCCCGGCAGGCCGACGCGGCGATCCGCGGGGCGCGTGCGCCTTTCAATCCCCAGGTGAGCGTCGGTCTGGGCGGTTCGTGGCAGCCCTATTCGCCCAATCGCACCGGCGCCACGACCCTCGACGGCTCGGCGTTCGTCAAACTTTCGGTGCCCATTTTCCACGGGGGCGAGCGTCGCCGGGCGGTCGGAGCCGCCCGGGCTTTGCAGGTCGAGAGCGAGTGGAACGCCGCGCAGCTCTACGACGATATCGTGCGCGAGGAGATCGATGGCTGGACGGCCCTCGTGCAGAGCCGCGCGCAGGTCGACGCCTCGGGACACAGCCTGCGGATCGCCGGCGAGAACCTCGATTTGAGTACCTATTCCTACGGCGAGGGACTGGTGACGATCCTCGACGTCCTGCAGGCGCAGTTGAGCTGGATTCAGCTCTATACCAACGATATCGACGCCCGATGCAACTACGCCGTCGCCATCGCCGACTACCGCCGCATCACGGCTGCGGAGTGATCGCGCCCCGCTCCGAATTGCGGGAGCGGGCGGTTTTCATTTCACGGCCGTTGTTTCCGGCTCCGTGCTCACGATCGCTATTTCGTGGCTCACGGGGGCTATCTTGCGAAGCATTTGCGTCAAGCCGCAATACTTCTCGTGGGTCAGCGTCAGCGCACGGCTCGCTTTCTCCTGCTGGTCGCCGGCGCCGCACTCCACGTGGTAGATCACATGGAACGAGCGGAAGATGCTTTCGGCCTGCACCTGCTCGGTATCCAGTTCGCCCGAATAGGTGATTTCCAACCTCTTGGGCGCCACCCGCATCCGCTCCATGAGCATCATGGCCGTCAGGCCCGCGCATTTCGCCGCCGCATGGAGCAGCAATTCCTTGGGATTCATGGCGTCGCACCTCCGACCCTCGGCGATGCGGAATTCGTTGTTTGCGGTCAGTTCGACCGTCGTTCTTTCGATCATGATTCGCGTTGTTTTCGTGTTATTCGATTCCCTGCGGCAAATTCCGTTCCTCGGATGATACTCGGCCTCGGCAAAATGCGAGCAATTCGGGTTTGTGTTTGGCTCTTCGTATCTTTGGCTGACGCCGAAGATACTCCGGCCTCGGCAATGCCCAAATAAATTTGGCTCTTCGTATCTTTGGCTGACGCCGAAGATACTTCAGTCTCGGCATAATCAAGCTATCGCTTGCTTCTGCGCTCGACTTTTCGTATCTTTGCCCTATCTTTCGAAAATTCACCTTATGCGGAGGTTCTTTCTTGCTGGATTCTTTTTGTTGTGCGGTTGCCCGGGCGCTGCTGCGGCGCCCGACGGCCCGCATCCATATATCGACAGGGGACGGGAGTTGTTCGACTTCGGGCGTTGGAGCGACGCCCGGCACGAGTTTCTCGTCGCCCGCGAAAAGCTCGATCCCACCGACCGGTCGGGCAGCGAGGAGATCGATTTCCTGCTGGCGGCCTGCGCCGTGGAGCTGGGCAGCGAGGATGCCGAGGGGGCGTTGCGCCGCTTCATCATCCGGCATCCCGGATCGGTGCACAACAACGACGCGTTTTTCGCCCTGGGATCGTACTATTGCGCCCGCGGCGACATGCGGCGTGCCCGCGAGTCGTTCGCCGCGGTCGATTATTCGACTTTGAGCGCCCCGCGCCGCGAGCAGTTCGACATCCGCATGGGTTATGCCGATTTCGCCGACCGCAATTTCGACCGGGCCTATCGCTATTTCGACCGCATTCCCAAGCAGAGCGAATACGCCGATCATGCGCTCTATTACAAGTCCTATATCGATTATATCCGGGGCGATTACGACCGGGCCAAGCAGGGCTTTCTCGCCTTGCAGCATAGCGAGGCCTATGGCGAACTGATGCCTTATTATCTGTTGCAGATCGAGTTCCATCAGGGCAATTACCGGTATGTGATCGACACGGGCGACGAGCTGGCCCGGCAGGCCGTGCCGCGGCGGCGTGCCGAGTTGCACCGCGTGATCGCCGAGGCGTGTTTCCGGCTGGAGGATTTCGCCGCCACGCTCGATCATCTGCGGGCTTTCGAGGAAGCTGGCGGCGAGTATGACCGCGAAACCGAGTATCTGTGCGGGTTTTCGCTCTACCGCACGGCGCGTTATCCCGAGGCTGCCGAGCATTTGCGCAAGGTGTGCGGCGCCGAGGATGCCTTGACGCAGAACGCCTCCTATCACTTGGCCGACTGCTATTTGCGGGCCGGCGACAAGCAGGCCGCCATGCAGGCTTTCGCCATGGCTTCCGACGAGCGGTTCGACGCCGCGGTGGCCGAGGATGCGTTGTTCAATTACGCCAAGTTGCAGTACGAGCTGGGCGGCGGGACGTTCAATGGGGCGATCAATCTGTTGAGCCGCTATGCGGAGCGTTATCCCGCTTCCCCGCGGGCCGACGAGGCGCGGGCCTTGCTGATCGCCGCCTACTACAACTCCCACGATTACGATGCCGCCTACCGGGCGATCAAGGCTTCGCCCGCTTCCAACGCCGAGATGCGCGCCGCTTTGCAGCGGATCGCCTATTTCCGGGGGCTGGAGGCCTACAAGGCCGGCGACTTGAAGAGTGCCCGGCGCAGTCTGGAGGAGTCGGCTGCGGTGAACGTCAGCCCCAAATACACGGCGCTCAGCGCGTTCTGGCAGGGCGAAATCGCCTTCGCACAGGGCGATCATGCCGTCGCTACGGCCAAATACAATGCCTACATCGCCCGCGCTCCCCGTTCGGAGCGCGAATATGCGTTCGCCTGGTACAACCTGGGCTATTGTTCCTTTGCCCGGAACAATCTTTCGCGGGCCGGCGAGGCGTTCCGGAAGTTCCTCGGGGTTTATCCGCACAAGGATCGCTATGCGGCCGACGCCCACAACCGTTTGGGCGACGTCCTCTATGCCGGGCGCGATTTCGAGGCGGCGGTCGGGGAGTACGCCCGGACGATCGCGCTGGCTACTCCCGAGAAGCATTACGCCGCTTACAAGCGGGCTTTGGCGCTCGGACTGTTGGGGCGTACCGAACAGAAGCTCCAGGCCTTGCAGCAGATCGTCGCGGCGCGCGACGGCGACTATGCCGATGCCGCCTCCTACGAGTTGGGCCGCTCCTATATCGAGCAGGAACGCTATGCACAGGGTGCCAAGCAGTTGGAATATTTCATCGCCGACTATCCCTCGTCGCCCCGGCGGGTGCAGGCGCTCTCCGATCTGGGTCTGGCCTACCTCAATCTGGGCGATCGTAAGAAGTCGCTTCACTACTACGACATGGTCGTCGCCGCTTCGCCGCAGTCGTTCGAGGCGCGCGAGGCCATGCAGGGCATCCGCGATATCTATGTCTCGGCCGGCGATGTCGACGGTTATTTCGACTACGCCGCCAAGGTCGGCATGGAGAGCGACCTGACCGCTCTGTCGCGCGATTCGCTTTCGTTCGCCGCTGCCCAGAAACTTTACTTGGCCGACCGGCACGAAGTGGCGGCCAAATCGTTGCGCAGCTATGTGAAAAGCTATCCCAAGGGGAGCTACAAGGTCGATGCGCTCTATTATTTGAGCGACTGCTACCTGCGTCTCGGTCAGCGTCGCGAAGCGATCGAAACCCTCTCCTCCTTGTCCGATCTGGGGGTCAACCAATACTCCGTCACCGTTTTGGAGAAGCTCTCCGAGATGGCTTTCGCCGACCGGCTCTACGATCGGGCCGCCAAGGCCTACCGTCAGCTCTACGACGTGGCGCCTACGGCTGCCGACCGGCAAAAGGCCATGCTCGGCTATGTGCGGGCCACGCTCGCCGGAGGCGATGCGCAGCGGATCGAAGCCATGGCCGCCGATGTCTGCGCCCATCCCGATGCCGGCGACGAGGCGTTGCGCGAGGCGCGGTTCGCCTGGGCCGAGCAGTTGCGCGCGCGCGACAAGCGCGACGAGGCCGTCGCGCACTACCGCAAGCTCGCTTCCGAGGTGCGCACCCGCGAGGGTTCGGCTGCGGCCTACTACCTGATCGAAGACCTCTTCGCCCAAGGGGACATGGAGGGCGCGGAGAAGGAGATTTTCGCCTTCTCGGAGCGCGGGCCGCAAGCCTATTGGCTGGCCAAGGCTTTCATCCTGCTGGGCGATGTCTATGTCCGCAAGGGCGACGCTTTCCAGGCCCGGGCTACCTGGCAGAGCGTGGCCGACGGCTATTCGCATGCCGACGACGGCATCGTCGAGGAGGCCAGGGCGCGTATCCGAAAACTGAAATGAGCATGAAAAGATTCCTCCTATTCGCCGTCGTCGTCTCGCTGCTGCCGTGGGGCGCGCGGGCGCAGGTCGCCAAGCAGGTCGAGGTGACCAAGGCCTATGTCCCCAGTCTGGAGAGCGCCGTGAAACTTCCCGTGCAGCCCGTCATGACCGACACGGTGAAGATGTATTCCGAGTTCGATTACGCCATTACGCCGCTGCCCATCGGCATGGAGCTGCAGGTGCGGCCCCTGCGTCCGGCTTCGGTCACTTATTGGGAGTTCAACCGGCCGCGGACGTTCTACCTCAAGGCCGGCGCGGGGTATCCGCTCCATTCGTTAGTGGATTTCTACGCCGCTACGCAGCATCCCGCTACGGGCTATGTCGTGGGATATTTCAATCATCAGGGTCGTTATGCCGACATACGCAACACCTACGGCAACAAGATCAATTCCATTCGCCTGGACAACCGGGCCGGCGTGGCGTTGGGCAAATACTTCGGACGCCATACGCTGGAAGGGGAGGTGAGCTACGACAACCGGCTCTACCACCGCTACGGCGCTTTCCGGCCCAAGGCGCCGATGGTCGGCGGAGCGACTCCGCCCCGGTCGTTGATCGACTACGGCGACGTGAACCTCGATTTGCGGTTCGGCGACGATTTTCAGGATTTGAGCCGCTTCAACTTCGAGGTGCGGTTGCATGGCGACGCTTTCTTTGATCATTCCGATCTCGTGCGCAAGGCCTGGCAGAGTCGCTTGGGTGCCGGTGCCAAGGTCGGACGGGCTTTCGGGCGCCATCGCTTCACCGTCGAGGGCGGCTACGAGTGGACCGATGGTCACCAGCGGGTGAAACGCTACGGCCAGCGGCTCATCCATGCCGGAGCGCGGTACGGCTTCGACGGCGATCTGTTGCGTTTCGTGGTCGGCGCCGACTATTATCACGACAAGATTCTGGGCCGGGAGCCTCGCAACTACGTCATCCCGTTCGCCCGGCTCGATTTCGAGTTGGGCACCCGGCGCTTCAAACCCTTCGTCGAGCTGGACGGCGGGCTGCACGACAACAGCTTCCAGTCGCTTTCCCGCCTGAATCCCTATGTGGGCGGCGACGCGGTGCTTGCCGCCAGTTCGGTCGATTACAATATCCGCCTGGGGTTGAGCGGCAAACTTTGGGACGACCGGTTCGACTACCGTGCTTATATCGCCTTTTCGATCCGCGACAATCATCCCTATTGGTATGGCGTTTCCTATGGCGAGCCGCGGATCGGAGCTTTCTCGGGCGTCATGATGCCCGCTCTGGCTCGGCAGACGGTCACGTCGTTCCATGGCGAGGTCGTTTATCGGCCCTGGAGTTTCCTGCGCGTCGATCTGGGCGTGCACGGCTACCTCTACAACGACGAGGGGTTGTATCTCTACGGTTCGCGGGTCGAGCTGGCCCACGGCGAGCCGCAGTTCCGCACCCATGCGGGCATCCGCTACGAGGGGCGCAAGATCGCTTGCGGCGTCGGCGTCCGTGCCCGCAGCAAACGGTGGTGGTCGCTGCTCGTGCCGCAGGAGGGCATGCCGGTGCAGGCAGGATTCGGAGCGCCGTTCTCCGTGGATCTGGGCGCCGATTTCGAGTGGCGGATTTCGAGCCGCGTCTGCGTCTTCGCCGAGGGGCGCAACCTGCTCGACCGCCGTCTCTACGACTTCCCGTGGTATCCCGAATATCGGGTCTGCTGCACCGTGGGCGCCAAGGTGGCGTTCTGACGCAAAAGGACGGAACGCTGCGGTTCCGTCCTTTTCGTATGGGCATGAAAAAAGGGTGAGCTACTCATATCGCACCGCTACGACCGTATACCCTTGCTCGATTCCTCGCCTGGGGGATTCTACGGGAGCTGGTCGTATGAGACTCACCCGGCCACAAAAGTAGGAAATTTTTATATCTTTGCAAAAAATTTCGGAAACGATGCGTAAAAAACTCTTTTACATAATGGCGGTCTGTCTCTTCTCGGCGGGCCTCGTCGGCGGAGTCGGTTTCGTCCAGTTCAAGGGCGACGCCGTGCCCGAGCGCGCCGAACTTTTCGTCAGCTCGCGCGCCGACTACGGTGCGCTGGTCGATTCGCTGATGCCGCGGATCCGGCACCGGGCCGCGTTCCGCTACTATGCCCGCCGCATCGGACTGCCGGCGTCGTTCAAGCCCGGGCATTATGTGCTCGAACCGGGGACGAACGTCCTCGGCGTGGCGCGCATGCTCAAGTTCGGCATGCAGACGCCCGTCCGCGTGACGATCAACAACGTGCGTACTCCGGCCCAGCTGGCCGGCAAGCTCGCCCGGCAGATCGATGCCGATTCCGCCGCCGTGATGCGGGTGCTGACCTCCTGCGAAGCGGCCGCGTCGGTCGGTTTCGACAGCCTGACGTTCTTTTCGATGTTCATTCCCGATTCCTACGAGTTCTATTGGACGGTCGCGCCCGAGGAGCTGGTGCGGCGCATGAAGCGCGAGTACGACCGCTTCTGGACGCCGCAGCGCGACAGCTTGCGCCGGCGCAGCGGCTTGAGCCGTCTGGAGGTAATGACCCTGGCGTCGATCGTCTACGAAGAGACCCGTCAGAGCGACGAGATGCCGCGCGTCGCCGGCGTCTATGTCAACCGGTTGCGCAAGCGGATACCCCTGCAGGCCGATCCGACGGTCAAATATGCCATGCAGGACTTCTCGTTGCGCCGCATCCGTTACAAACACTTGAAATATCCGTCGCCCTACAACACCTACATCAACCGCGGCCTGCCGCCGTCGCCCATCTGCATGCCGAGCAAGGATGCTATCGAGGCGGTGCTCGGTTTCGAGAAGCACGATTACCTCTTCTTCTGCGCCCGGCCCGAGTTCGACGGCTACCACAATTTCGCCCGTACCCTGCGCGAGCACAACGCCAACGCCCGGGCCTACAGCGCGGAGCTGAACCGGCGCCAGATCAAGTAACGGATTCCTTTTGCCAAAAGAGCAGCCCGCACGGCGCGGGCTGCTCTTGTCATGCCGCGGCTTCGGAGTCAGAATTTTTCGGCGAGCGCCGCGGCGATCGGGTTGAAATCGTCGTCGAACGAGCAGGCCTTGCCCGTCTTGTAACATGTCTGGCAGGCGCGGCAGCCGCCGATGTCGAGGAATGCGGCGTCGAAACGCTGCACGGTGTGGCCGCGCGTCTCCGCCGCCTCGACGAATGCCCGGGTCATGGCGAAGCTGTTGCCCTGGCGGCAGGGGCGTTTCCCGTGATGACTGCGATGTTCATACTTATCTCTTTATGGTGTCGGAATTTTGGTTGTAGGCTTTGGCCACGCATTTCCACTCGCCGCCGATTTTCAGCAGCAGCAGGTAGTCGGTGAAGTCGATGCGTCCGCCCCAGCCCTCTTCGAGCACGCGGACGACGGCCAGCGTCTCCTCTACGGCCATCACGTCGATCCGGGCCTTGAACCCGTCGCCGGCGCTCACGGTGTCGACGTTCTTGTAGAACTGTTCGATGGAGCCGCGCTCCATTTCTCCGTCGAGGATGCCGAACAGCACGGCGTCGTCGGTGAACAGCTCGCGGGCATGTCGGCTGTCGCCCTCGGCGACGCTTCGGACGAATTTTTCAGCAGCGGCCTGCACCGCTTCGTATTCCTTGATCGAATTGCGCATAATAGTGTGTATTGGTTAGACATGCGCAAAATTACGGGGTAATGTCGATGCGCGCAAGTACCGAAAAACGATTCATATACCGAAAAATTTATCTCCATACCTCCGAATCGGATGATTATGGCTATTTTTGCGACATAAAGCAAGCGATGTCATGTACGAAAGAAAAATCCCGGTCGACTTGAGCTGCCCGTTGCGGCTGACCATGAGTCTCGTCAACTCCAAGTGGAAATCCTGCCTGCTCGACGAACTGCGCGGCGCTCCGATGCGTCCTAACGAACTCCACAAGGCCCTGCCCGAGGCTGCGCCGCGCGTGCTCGACCTGCAGCTCAAGGAGCTGGTCGACGACGGCCTGGTCGAGAAGACCATCTATCCCGAGCTGCCGCCGCGGTCGGAGTATTCGATCACCGACCTGGGCCGTTCGCTGCTGCCCATCCTCGACGCCATGATCGTTTGGGACGAGACGAACCGGGCGTTGTTCGAACGGAAATACGGCCGATAAGCCCGATCCGGCCCCGGACTGGAATATTCGGTCGCGGCGATGTCCGAATAAATCCGGCATCGCGTTTTATTTTCGGATAGTTTTCCGTTTTCCGGTGTTTTTGCCTATATTTGGGGCTGTGCTGACGAAAATCTACGAACGGAATCCTTCGGAACGCGAGTTGCGGCGAGTCGTCGCGGCGCTCGAAAACGATGGGGTAGTGGTCTATCCCACCGACAGCCGTTATGCTTTCGGGTGTGCGGTGCGGTCGGTCAAAGGCATCGAGCGGCTGCAGCGGCTCAAGGGCAAGCAGACGCAGCCGGCCCTGGTCTTCGCCGATCTGGCGCAGGTCGCCGAGTTCTGCCGGGTGGACAATGCGGCATTCCGGATACTCAAGCGCAACCTCCCGGGGCCGTTCACGTTCGTGCTGCCGGCCTTGTCGCGCGTTCCCGACCGGACGCTCGGCAAGCGAAAGGCCATCGGCGTGCGCATTCCAGCCCACGGCGTCGCCCGTGCGATCGTCGAAACCCTGGGCTGTCCGCTGGTGACGGCTTCGCTGCCTGAGGAGGATGCACCCGAATACACCACCGACCCCGAGCTGATTCACGAGCGCTATGGCCGTCTGGTCGATTGGGTCGTCGACGGCGGGCCGGGCGATCCGATGTCCACGACGCTGGTCGACCTTTCGGAGGGCGAGGCCGAGATGGTGCGCGAGGGCAAAGGCGAGTTGAAATAGTCGAATAATTTAAAATATATGGTTGCGATGAAAAATTCTTTTTGGAGCGATGCCGCCCGTTGCGGCGCTTATGTGGGTTTGTTGCTGGCCGCGTCGTCGGTGGTGGAAACCTCGTTGATGCTTTCCGGCAAAATGGGGCTTTATGCGTTGTTGATCGTCGAATGGCTGGCCGTCGTGGCGCTGCACTTCTATCTGCTGCTCCGTTTCACGCGTCGGCGTTCCGCGCTCTACTCCGCCGACGAGGGCTTCACGTTCGGTCAGGGGTACGGCTACACGGTCGCTCTGTCGTTGCTGGCCGGTGTGATCCTCGGCGCAGTCAACTACATCTTCGTGCATCTCGTGCTGGGGTACGAGCGCTATGTCGAGAAAATCGCCGAGATCGTGTCGCAGTTCGCCGCCATGGGCGGTTCCAAGAGCGCCGCACCCATGATGGCGGTCATCGAGCAGCTGCAGAACACCCCCGAACCGTCGCTGCTCGCCACCGTGTGGAGCGGCATCTGGTCGAGCCTGCTTTTCGGCGCTGTTTTCGGACTGATCGTAGCCGGCGTGTCGGCACGCGCTCCGAAGCCCTTCGGCGACAACGAGGCGAACCATGAATAATCCCGACATTTCGGTCGTCGTGCCGCTCTACAACGAGCGGGAATCGCTGCCCGAGCTGACCGCGTGGATCGATCGTGTGTCCGGGGAGCACGCCCTCTCTTACGAGATCGTCTTCGTCGACGACGGCTCCTCCGACGGTTCGTGGGAGGTTATCGAGGCGCTGCGGCCGCAGTATCCCGCTGTGCGGGCCATCGGCTTCGCCCGCAACTACGGCAAGTCGGCCGCGCTCTATTGCGGTTTCGAGGCGGCGCAGGGCGAAGTCGTCATCACCATGGACGCCGATTTGCAGGATTCGCCCGACGAAATCCCCGAGTTGCGCCGCATGGTGCTCGAAGAGGGCTACGACCTCGTTTCGGGGTGGAAGAAGCAGCGCCACGATCCCATAGGCAAGCGGTGGCCCAGCAAGTTCTTCAACTGGACGGCGCGCGCCGCCTCGGGCATTAGGCTGCACGACTTCAACTGCGGCCTGAAGGCTTACCGGCGCAAGGTCGTCAAGTCGATCGAGGTCTACGGCGAGATGCACCGTTTCATCCCCATTCTCGCGCGGCAGGCCGGCTTCCGGCGCATCGGCGAGAAGGTCGTCGAGCATCGCGCCCGGAAATACGGACACTCCAAATTCGGCCTCGAACGCATGGTCAAGGGCTACCTCGATCTCATCACCGTGCTGTTCATGTCGCATTTCGGGCGCTCGCCGATGTATTTCTTCGGCAGCCTCGGCACCCTGATGTTCCTGCTGGGCGGGGGCACCACCGTGTGGGTCATCGCCGGCAAGTTGTGGAAGCAGGCGCAGGGCCTGCCGCTGCGTCCCGTCGCCGACCAGCCGCTGTTCTATCTGGCCATGCTGGCCGTCGTGCTGGGCGTGCAGCTCTTTTTGGCCGGATTCATAGGGGAACTGGTCAACAGAGGGTCGTCGGACAGGAACAAGTATCTTATCGACAAACATCTGTAATATGATACAGCGTATTCAATCCCTTTATTTATTGGTCGTTGCGGCGCTCATGGCCGTCGCGCTTTTCGCGCCGCTTGCCTGGTTCGGGAGCGATGCCGGCGAATTCCGGCTCCATGCTTTCGCCCTCCGTACGTTGGACGGCGCGACCGTGCAATCCGCCTGGTACATGGGCGTGCTGCTCGCCGCGGCCTGCGTGCTGCCTTTGGTCACGATTTTCCTTTTTCGACGCAGGATGCTGCAGCTGCGGCTTTGCGTGGTCGAGGCCGTGCTGCTGATCGGGGCCGCCGTCATGGAGGGCATTTATTACTTCCTCGGCTGGCGGGTCTTCTCCGGGCTGGCGTTCCACGCGCAGGGCTTGCGTCCGGCGATCGGCCTGCCGCTGGTGTGCCTGTTGTTCGTATGGCTGGCTGCCCGTGCCGTGCTGCACGACGAACTGCTCGTCCGGGCGGCCGACCGGATTCGGTAGCATCGGACGGCTGTCGCCTGCTCCCGGTTTCGATGTTTTGTCGTTGTGGACTTTTTGTGCATAAAAAAGGTGGCAGGGACTTTGTTCGTATGGAAAATAAATTTAACTTTGAACATCAATATTACTATTATGTTGTAATAGGATGTTGAAAGTGTAAACGGGATCTACTCGATTGTTTTATCTTAAAATTCAATTTTTATGAAGCGATTCAATTTTTGGCGTTCGTTGTTCTTCTCGGCGATGGCGGTGATGGCTTTCGCTGCATGTTCGGACAAGGACGATGACAAGGGTGGCTCCGGCGAGGCGTCCATCACGGTCAATGGCAAAGCTCAGGTAGCGCTCGGTCTGACGGCCGAGGCCGGTGCGCAGAGCGAGGAGGTGTCGATCGTCTCCTCGGGAGCCTGGACGCTCACGTTCGAGCCTGCCGGTACGGATTGGTGTACGGCCAGCGCAGTTGCCGGCAAGGCCGGAACGGCCACGGTGAAATTTACGGCCGCAGCTCTTCCCGCCGATGTCGAGGAGCGTTCCGTGACGGCTGTAGTCGAGACTTCGGGCACTATTTTCGGTGTGCCTTATACCAAGAGCGCCAAGATATCCATCCGTCAGTCGGCCAGCGGTGAAGTTGTCGAGACTATTTATAAGGAGACTTTCGGCACAACTCAAGTTGCCAGCAACACCGAGGTCGACAAGTATACGGCTTGGAACAAGACCGGCGAGGGCGCTGCCGACGTAACTTACGTGGGCACGAACGTTACCATTCGCAATTCGAGTCCCAATAATTCGACCAGCTACAACGGCGCTTCGGGTGCTCCGATTCTCTTCTTCGGTGCGGCTCCTGCTACGTTCACCGTGCAGAATATTACGCTGACGGCCGAGCAGACCAAACTGCAGTTGACGTTCGGTGGCCAACAGACCATTGATTATGATAACAAGAACTATACGTGGTCGAACAAAAATCTGCTCGTAGCATTGAGCGCCGACGGCAAGGTTTGGTCGACGATCGAGTACACGACCAACGACGGCGACCAGAATGCCGATGCCAAAAACTGGGTATTGGCTACCGCCAACTTTACGCTCAAGGCTCCGGTCGAGAAACTCTACATCCGCTTCAAGTCGCCTATTCTCTCTTCGAATCTGCGTATCGACGACATTACCTTGCAGACGGGCATAGGCGGCGCTGAGGTCGACCTCGAAGCAGGCGATCCCGTTTCTACCGTGAAAATTAACGAGATCACCGCTGCCGGCGACTATCAGGTCGAGGGCGCTACGGTCGTTGCTACCTATGCTAAAGGTTTCATCATGCAGGATGCTACGGGTGCTATGTTAGTATTCCTTGATGCTGCTCCCGAGGTTGCTGTCGGCGATGTTGTTTCGGTCAAAGGTGCCGTCGCTGCTTACGGCGGCGTGCTCCAGTTCGGTAAGGAGGCTACGGTCGAGAAAACCGGTACGGATGAGCCGGCTGTTGCCACTCCGGTTGTTATTACTGCTGACAATATTGAGGGGTATATGACCAAACCGGCCGTTACGTTCGTCAAGATGACCGGTACGCTTGTCAAGAGCGGCAACTACTACAATGTAGACTTCATGTTTGATTCGAAGTATACGGGTTCGATCTCTTCGCCGAACGATGCGCTCAATATTGATACCTATGTGGGTAATATTATCGATATCGAGGGCTGGTTCGTGAATAATGGCAATACGAACGGTACAGGTACTTACTTTACGGTCGTTGCGACCAACATAGCGAACAATACGGCGATTCCGATGCTGACGTTCACTTCGACGCTTAAGGTTTTTGCTGGTAATAATCCCGAACCTCAAACGATTACGTTCTCGACGCAGAATATTCCTGCTGATGAAATCATTGATTTTACGCTCACGGGTGAAAACGCTGATAAATTTGATGTTCAGAAAGAGGGGGACAATTCGGTAACCATCACGGCTGTAGGCAATAACGATTCGGATGCGGCTTATACTGCTATGCTCGTCGCTAAATACAATGGAGCGGTATTGGATGAGGTCGAAGTACGACAGTCGGTTATTACAACCGGTTCCGGTTATAAGGAAATAACTTCTGCGGCTGATTTGACTGCTGGTGATTATTATCTTGGTGGTTATGGAACTACGAATAAAACGCTTCAGCTCTTTACGGGTGCTTTGAAAAGCAGCAATGGAGTTACCTCTGCTTATAAGTATGAAAATGGTCAGTTGTCTACTACTGAAACAACTGAAGCTGCAATTGTTACGTTAGAAGCAGTAGAAAATGGCTATAAAATCAAAGTCAACGGTAAGTACTTGACTGCCACCAAAGCAAGTTCAGGTAGTTTGGCCCTCGTAGAATCAAGCGATGCTTATTGGACATTTTCTGATGCAACGGGCGTTATCAAGCAGGATATCAAGGCAGAATTCAGTGGTGTTTCTGGTGCCGGAATGGCAATTTCGATTACAGCAGGTTCGAATGTCTTGCGTTCTTGGAACGTAAATGGGACTTCCGATGCTAATGGTGTGGTGTTCTTCAAAGCTAATTGATTCCTGTTTATTTTATAGCATTTTCTAAACCCGACTCTTGGCGGAGACGACACTCCGCCAAGAGTTCGGTTTCTTTAAGCTTTTTTAAGATAGATTTTCTATCTTTGCATGATGTCTGTTTTCAAAGGTTTGCATTGGCCCGCAGGGTTGTTGGCGGGTATTCTTTTGCTTTTCGCGGGATGCGGCGGCGATGACAGGGGCGACGTGTTCCTGGTGCAGCTGTATGCAGAGACCGTGAATTGGGAAACCACGACGAATCGAATCGTCACCATCGGTGAGCAGATGCCGTTCACCGCACGAATCGTCGCCCAGAGCGGCGACGAGGGGGCTTGGTGTTCGTTCGATCCGCTTTTCGGCAATGCCGATGCCGTGCTCGAAAAATCCGGCACGGTCGGCATTCCGCTACAAATTCATTTGACGAAAAATCCGAGCGATCGCGAGCGTACGGCGACTATCGTCGTCGCGTTTTCCAACAGTCCGGCCGTCACCCTGACTCTCCGGCAGTTGGCTTATTCCGAGACGGCATTCTTCGACCGGCAATGGGGCGAGCAGCCCGCCTATCGCGAGAACAGCTCCTATATATATAAAACCTATTACACGACCCTCACCCGGGGCGGTTACGTCCGCAACTACTCCATTTGTTTCGACACCGAGAAGCGCGTGTCGCATTGGGTCGCCTATCCCCTGACCACCAACTATGTGGAGCCGTCCGTCGACCGTTCCGACGCTTGGTCGTATGACCCCAACAAACAGCTGCCCGTCATTCCGCAGTCGGCGCAGTCCAATGTCGTTCAGACATTCCGTTCCTCCGTGCGCGGTCACCAGTGTCCTTCGGCCGACCGCTACAGCAACAAGGAGACCAACGCCATGACGTTCTACGCCACCAACATCATGCCCCAGAATTACTCGTTCAACGGCGGTATCTGGGCGCAGCTCGAAAGTAAAATCCGCACGGTCATGAAGTTGCACCGTCAGGATACGATCTTCGTCGTCACGGGCACCTATTTCGGCGACGAACGCACGATTTCCGACCGCGACGGCAAGGAGGTGGGCTATCCCTCCAACTGCTGGAAAGTGCTGCTGCGCTCTTCCGACAAGCGGGCCGTGTGGGAAAGCACGGCCGACCAGCTCCACGGCATAGGGTTCTGGTTCGCCAACGACAACTCGAATACGGGCGAGTTGCGCGAGTATACGACGTCGATCGCCGATATCGAACGCAAAACGGGTTTCACGTTTTTCCGCAACCTGCCCGCCGAGGCCGCCGAGGCGGTCAAGGCGCAGAACCGCCCCTCGGATTGGGGCATTTGACACGGAAGCGGCGGCATACCGGCTCGGGCTGCGGATATGGATGACTGAAAGTACTTAATTATAGACCGTTATGAAGAAATTCCTTCTCACAGGATTGTTCGCCGCGTTGATCGTGGCTTGTATCGCGCAGAAGCCCTATAAGGTGGTCTTCTACAATTTCGAGAATCTCTTCGATACCATCAACGACCCCGACATCTTCGACGAGGAGTTCACGCCCGAAGGGCCGAAGAAGTGGAATTCGATCAAGTACGGCAAGAAGATCGCCAATCTCGAACGCGTGCTGTTCGACATCGCGGCCGAGGACAAGGATTTCCCCGTGGTGATCGGCGTCTCGGAGATCGAGAACCGCAACGTCATGGAGGATGTCATCGCGCAGGCCAAGCTGGCGCATGCCGATTACCGCGTCGTGCATTTCGATTCGCCCGATGCGCGCGGCGTCGACGTGGGGTTCTACTACCGGCCCGACCTCTTCAAACTGGAGGGGAGCGCGCCCATTCCGTTCCATATGCCCGAGTTGCCCCATTTCCGTACGCGCGATTTCGTCACCATGTGGGGCACGATCGACAACGAACCTTTCTTCTTTTTAGTGAGCCACTGGCCCTCGCGCCTGGGCGGCAAGGAGGCTTCCGATCCCAAGCGTATGGCCGCCGCACGGCAGATCCGAAACATCGTCGACTCCGTGCAGCGGGCCGATCCGGCCACCAAAGTCGTGGTCATGGGCGACCTGAACGACGACGCCACCGACAACAGCATCGTCGAGGGTTTGAGCGCCAAGGGCAAGCCCAAGGAGGTGCGCCCCGGCGACATGTTCAATCCGTTCATCGCCCTGCTCAAGGCCGGTTACGGTACGCTGGCCTATCGCGATGCCTGGAATCTTTTCGACAACATCATCGTTTCGGAAAATCTGGTCGACGCACCTGCCGGAACGTTGCGCATTCTGCCCGTCGGCAAATCGAAGTTCTACGGCGGCATCTTCCGGCGCCCCTACATGATCCAGAAAGACGGTCAGTACAAGGGATACCCCCTGCGTACGTTCGTCGGCAACGATTTCCAGGGCGGTTTCAGCGACCACTTCCCCGTCTTTATCTACATCGGCAAATAACAGTGCAAACAATAACTCTATGAAACTGAAATCTTTACTTCTTTTCTTGCTCGCCGTTTCCGCGTGCGCTGCCGCTTATGCGCAGGAGGGCGGAATCCGCGGCAAGGTCGTTTCGCGCGGCAATCGCGAAGCCTTGAGCAACGTCAAGGTGACGCTCGAAACCACCGGATTGACCGCCACCACGGACAAGGACGGTAATTTCGCTTTCGAGAACCTGCCGCAGGGCGACTACCGCGTGGCTTTCGATGCCCCCGATATCGAAGACCTCGAACTGCGCGTGCGCGTAGGTCAGCACATGCGCGATCTGAATGCCGTGATCGTCTCGCCGATCATGAAGTCGGCCGGTTTCGACGATTCGATTTTCGCCGAGCTGGACAGCGATTCGTCGTCGTCCGACGAGCAGGCGCTGCCTTCGTCGCTCTCGTCGTCCAAGGATTTGTTCAACAGCGTCGCGTCGTATCGCTTCAGCGAAATGCGATTCAACGTGCGCGGTTACGATTCGCAATATTCCGATGTCTACCTCAA
Source organism: uncultured Alistipes sp. (assembly GCA_964431265.1). Taxonomy (GTDB): domain Bacteria; phylum Bacteroidota; class Bacteroidia; order Bacteroidales; family Rikenellaceae; genus Alistipes. The sequence continues at coordinate 18,328 of CAYSJF010000010.1, forward strand.
TGGCATCCGCTTCAACGACGCCATGACCGGTTATGGCCCCTGGTCGTTGTGGAGCGGTCTGAACGACGCTACGCGCAACCAGAACACCGTCGCAGGTCTCGCTTCGTCGGATTTCGGCGTGGGCGGCATCGGCGGCATGACCAACATCAACGCCCGTGCGTCGCAAATGCGTAAAGGCTTGCGCGCCAGCGTGTCGAATGGCAACCAGATGTATCGCTTCCGCGCGTTGGTTTCCTACGCTTCCGGTCAGCTGGACAACGGTTGGTCGTACGGCTTCTCGCTCGGCACGCGTCAGGGCGGCAACGGTTATGTCGACGGCGTGTATTACAATTCCTACTCATATTTCCTCTCGGCCGAGAAGACTTTCACGCCCGATCATCGCCTGGCGCTGACCATCCTGGGTTCGCCTTCGGAGCGTGGCGCGCAGCAGGCGTCGACCGACGAGGCCTACGGCCTTTTCGGCAGCAACTACTATAACCCCAATGTCGGCTACCAACATGGCAAGTTGCGCAACTCCCGCGTGCGCGACACCCACGAACCGATCGTCATGCTCAATTACGATTGGACGATCTCCGAAGATACCCGCCTGACCGCCGCTACGTCGTTGCGCTTCGGCAAGAACGGCTATTCGGCCCTCACCTGGAAAGACGCCAGCGATCCCCGCGGCGACTATTACCGCTATCTGCCCTCGTCGCTCACCAGCCAGATCGTGCCGGGCGTCACGTCCCAGGAGACGATCTACGAATACATGCAGCGGGCGGACGAGTTGGCCAAGAACTTCACCGGCATGCTGCCGTTCGATCGCTTCTACCAGGAAAACCGCTTCATCGACAATACGTTGATCGACCAGTTCGCCGACAGCGACGACCTGAATTTCAAGCGTATGATCTCCACGTATTATCGTGCTAACACCATCCTCGAAGAGCGCCACACCGACCAGATCGACTACAACCTCGCGGTCAACGCTTCGCACCAGATCCGCAAGAACATGCAGATCGTCGGCGGCATCGCTCTGCGGGCCAACCGGACGTGGTATTACGACGAGGTGAAAGACCTCCTGGGCGGCGATTATTGGTACGATATCGACAAGTTCGCCGAGCGCGACATGTCGCAGAGTGCTTTCAACTACCAGAACGATCTGAACTACTACGAACAGACCGGGCACGCCCGCATCGCGCGCAAGGGCGACAAGTTCAACTACAACTACCGCGCGCATCTCTTCGAGACCAATGCCTGGGCGCTATACACCTATGCTCACGGCGGTCTTTCGGTGGATGTCGGCGCCAAACTCGGCTACTCCACCATGCACCGCGAGGGCATGTGGCGCAAGGGGCTGTTCCCCGACAATTCGCTGGGCGATTCGAAGAAACTCAACTACTTCATCTACAGCGGCAAGGTCAATGTGTCGTATCGTTTCTCGGGTGCCCATTCGCTCGAAGCCGGTGCCACCTACATGCAGAACGCGCCCAAGTTCGCCAATGCGTTCGTCTCGCCGCGTACGCGCAACACGACCACGCCGGGTATCTCGGCCGAGCGGATTTTCGGCGTCGACCTCACCTATAACCTCAATCTGCCCTATGTCAAGGCTCGCGTATCGGGTTTCTACTCCACGATGACCGACCAGACCAAGGTGATTTCGTTCTACGACGACGTGGAGCGTTCGTTCACCAACTTCGCCATGAGCGGGATCGACAAGCGCTATTACGGTGTCGAGGCCGCCGTGTCGGTACCCATCTGGAACGGCATTTCGGCCGTCGCCGCCTTGAGTTGGGGCGATTACACCTACACGTCGAATCCCGACTTCATCCAGACCATCGACAATGTGGACAAAATCGTTTCCAAACCCGATGAGAAGGTCAATTGGAAAGGTTTCCATGTCGAGAGTTCGCCGCAGTTGGCGCTCAACATCGGCGTCGACTACCGCGGCCCCTACAACTGGTTCGCCTCGCTCAACTTCAACTACTACGACAAGCTCTACATCTCCATGAATCCCTACTACCGCACCTCGCAGGCGTCGGAGTACTACAGGAAAGTCATCGAGTCGGAGGCCAACAAGGCTCCCGAGGCGATCGACTTCAACGTCATCAAGGAAGCCCGTCAGGGCATCGAGGAGATGCGGGCGCAGGAGAAGTTCGGCGGCGTCTGCACGTTGAGCGCCAGCGTGGGCAAGAACTGGTACATCCATCGCAAGTATATGTTGGGCTTCAGCCTGGAGATCAAGAACATCCTCAACAACCAGAATATCCATACGGGCGGCTACGAGCAGATGCGCATGCGTCGCGTGCGTACGCCGGAGGGCGTGAAGTTTACGCGTTTCGACTCGAAATATTTCTACATGCTGGGCACCAACTATTATCTGAATGTTTATTTCCGTTTCTAATCCCGAAAAGCGATAATGTATTATGAAAAATAGCAGATTATTTTTGGTCGCAACGCTCTGCATGCTGTTCGCGGGGTGCTACAACGACTTCGATACGCCCGCACCTGCCAAGGTCTGGACCGACGAGGAGGTGGAGGCGCTGGAACTCCGGCAGATTTCGATCAAGGAGGTGAAAGACAAGTTCATTTCGGTCTTCGGATCGCTGGAAAATACGGGTTCCAACAAGAGCTGGTCGGATACCAAGACCCTCAAGTTGGGCGCTCCCTCTTCGACGATCGAAGCCGGATTCCCCAACCTGGAGTTCTGGGAGGAGGCTGCCGATTGCTACATCAAGGGCAAGGTCATCTCCAGCGATGCCCAGGGCAATGTCTACAAGTCGCTCTACATCGACGACGGTACGGCGGCCATCGAGCTGAAGCTCTGCGGCACGCTGTTCACCACCTATAAGCTGGATTTGGGCACCAACGAAAGCATGTGGGTCTACGTCAAGCTGAAAGATTTCTATTTGGGCAACTACCGCATGATGCTTTCGCTGGGCGACGGCCCGTCGAATGCGCTCAACACGGGTTTGAGCAATAAGTATTACGCCAACTCCAACTTCGAGAGCATCGAGCTGTGGCACAACCTCGGCAATCCCCGGTTCAACCGCGTGCTGCCGGGCGCACCTTGCCGGCTGGTCGAGGCGAGCATCGACGACGTGGTGGTCGACACCACGCCCGGCGAAGAGAAGCCCAACATCATCGTGGTCAACAGCTCGAACTACACCAAGTTGAGTGCGAACAACACTGCTGCGGGAACGCACTATTACGACCATTTCGGTCGTCTGATCCGTTTCCAGGGCGTGAAGATCCGCTATGCCAACGTGACTTATCGGGACGAACAGCGCGACGCTAACGGCAATATCATGCGCGACGCCTCGGGCAACATCGTCTGGGGCGATGAGATCACGGCGCCGGCGTTCGGCACCAACGGCGATCCTTTCCCCAACTGGGTTGTCACCGATTCGGGTTCTCCGGTCTTCAGCGCATGGTATTATTGGGCCTACAGCCGCGAGAACGTGAGTCTCTACGGTGCGGTGCTCATGTTGCTCAACGAGAACGCCACCGGCTCGGCCGATGCGGGAGCCTATTCGATCCGCACGAGCGGCTATTCGCGCTTCGCCATGCGGGGCGTACCGCGCAACGGCACGGTGGGCAACGTGCTGGGCATCTACAGCATCTATTCCCAGCGGCTGAACGATTACGCCCAATACCAGATCACGGTCAACCGCATCGAAGACCTCGATTTCCCGGAAGATTCGCTGGTTTCGCAGGCGTGGATCGACCGCAATACGCCTGAAGATTCGTACAATCCTCCCGTGAAAGACGGCAGCGGCGAGTACGACGACTAAAAGTCGCATCCCGTTTTCCCGAATGCCCGGCACTCGAAAGTGCCGGGCATTTTAATGATAGCCTATCGCGACTCTGCAAAAAAGTCCCGTAAAACTGCCGGGTAATAATCGTACACTGCAGCCTTATTTTGCAGAGATGTGTCGGAGACTGCGGCCCAAAACCGAATGTCTATGTAGGAATTGGCCGGTATTTAGTTGGCCTTCAGTAGTTCCGGGGGGGGGATTGGCGGCATTCAGAAGTTCGAGCACTTTGGGAGGTCTTCGAGAATCTTCGGCTGCATTCAGTAGTTCGGGGGTATTGGCAGTCTTCAATAGTCTTCAGTAGTTCATGTGGCTTCGGCGGTTTCGATAGTTTTCGGTAGTTTCCGAGTCTTCAGTGGAATGGGTATAAATATACAGCCGCCCCTTTATAGGGGGCGGCTGTAGGGTAGGGAGAGCTGCGGTTTCGTGCGGTTTTCTGCCGCCGGAGTCGCAGCCCGTGCGGATTATTTCGCCTGCTCGGTCACCGGTTTTTCGGGCCGCATGACCACTTTCACCAGATTGCCGTCGTCCAGTATCTTCCGGGCCATGGCTTGTACGTCGGCGTTCGTCACTTCGCGCAGCGCCTTTTCGTAGTCGGCCAGATAGTCGGCGCCCGAGGTGTATTTCGATTGGAGGTAGCGCATCCAGTTGTTGTTCTGCTCCAGGCTGTTGGCCCAGCTCTTGAGCATGAATTCGCGATTCTTCTCGATGTCCTCGGTCAGCGGGCCTTCTTCGGCGATCTTCTCGATCTCCTGCATCACGATCTCCAGCAGTTCGTCCACCATCTCTTCGTTGGTGTCGAAGAGGATGTGCATCCGATAGGTCTCGTTGGGCAGGTAGTCGGGCATGCCGTAGACGCCCACGCCGTAGGTGCCGCCCTTCTCCTCGCGGATCGAGATCAGGTAGCGCGAATCGAGCGCTTCGGTCAGGAACGTCAGCGCCAGACGGTTGGCGAACGTGTAGGGCATGTCGCCCGAGAAAAGATAGTGTACCGACACTTTGGGCTGCTGCATCGTCGCGCGGAACGTTTCGTTCACTTCGCCTTTCACCGGTGCGCAACCGTCGTCGACGGCCGACATCCGTTTCTTCGACACGGGCAGCGAACCGATGTATTTCTCGACCAGCGGTTTGAGCGTTTCGAGATCGACGTTGCCCACGAAAATGAACGTGAAGTCGTTGGCCGCGGGGTAGAGCTTGCCGTAGATCGCCGGCAGCGCTTCGAAGCTGAATCCATTGAGCGTCTCGACCGTGGTCGCCTGACGACGGGGATTATGGCCGTAGGCGATGTCGGCGAAGCGCTCCTGCATCAGGAAGTCGGGGTTCGACTTGACGTTCTCCAGTTGCGAACGCAGCATCTTCATGAAGGTGTTGTAGTCGGTTTCGTCGAATCGGGGCTGCGTGAAGTTGAGGTAGAGCAGCTGCAGCATGGTTTCGAGGTCTTTGGGCGAGCAGTTGCCGGTCATCGTGCTCGTGTATTCGCCCACCGAGGGCGACACCGAAGCCGAGATGCCCGAAAGCTGCTTGCGCAGCTCCGTAGCCGAGAATTTGCCTACACCCGACATCGAGTTGATGCTCGGGAGCCACTCGGCCATGAGCAGCTCTTCGTCCGTGAGGATCGACAGACCGCCCTCGGCCACTGCGTTCATGCGGATTTCATCGGCCTTGAACGTCGTCGGCTTCACCACGATCTTCACGCCGTTCTTCAGCGTCCATTCCGTGGTGCCGTATGCCTCGTCCTGCTCCGTTTTCTTCACGGGCGAACCCTTCAGCTTCAGCTCCTCGGGCAGCAGCGGTTCCTTGACCGTCGTGTCTTCATAGGCGGCCAGCTCGGCTGCCGTCACCTTGTCGCGGATGGCCAGAATTTCGGCCTCCGTGGGCGTCGCGATGCCCTCTTTCTCGGGTACCGTGACGACGATCACCTGGTTCGTCGGCGTGATCAACTGCTGTGCGAATGCGTTGACCGTGTTCAGGTCTACCGACTTGAGCAGCATGCTGTCGATCTGCCACTCGGTCTCGGCCGAAGGCATCGGCTTGTTTTTGCTGAAGTTGTTCAGATAGGTGCGTACGAATTCGTTGTTCGTACGGTCGTTGCGGTTGGTGTAGGCACGCTCGGCCTGACGCATCAGATCGTTCTGCGCACGCTCGAACTCGCTCGCCGTGAAGCCGTGGCGACGCACTTTTTCCATTTCGCCGTAGATCGCCTCGAAGCCTTCGGCCAGTTTGCCGTCCTGCGTCACGGCGATGAATGCCGTGAGGTTCATCGTCGGGATGACGCCCAGGATGTCGCCCGTGCTCATGCCGGCACCGATGAACGGTGCGTCGGGCTGCATGGCGATCTCTTGCAGACGGTCGTTCTCCATGGTCGAGACATAGGCCTGGATCACGTCGAGCACTTCGGCCTGCACCGTGTTGTTCATCATCTTGGGCAGCGCGGGACGCTTGATGAAGATCTGCGCTTTCGATCCCTGCATTTCGGGATCGGCCAGAATGGCTACGATCGGTTGCTCGTTGTCGGGCACCTCGATCGTCTCTTTCTGCGAAGCGTCGGCCTCCGGAGCCGGGATGTCGCTCATCAACTTCTTGATCTTGGCCTCGATCGCGTCCACATCCACGTCGCCCGCCACGATGACGGCCTGGTAGTCGGGGCGATACCACTGGTGGTAGAAGTCGCGCAGCACCTGGTGATCGAAGCTCTTCAGATAGTCGAGATAGCCGATCAGGTTGCGGTGCTCGTACTTCGTATCCTTACCCAGCGCCTGGATCAGGGTCATCATCGAGCGCCACTGCGCGCCGTCGCGGGTGCGCAGCTCCTCGCAGATCACGCCGCGCTCGGAGTCGATCTCGTCGCCCTCCAGCGCGATGAAGTGCGACCAGTCGTGCAGGATCAGCAGCGCCGAGTCGATCACCCCTTCGCGGGCCGTCGGCACGTCCTTGATCTGGTAGGTCGTCTGATCCCAGCCCGTCGCGGCGTTGAGGTTGTAGCCGAACTTCACGCCTACGGTCTCCAAATATTCCGTGAGCATCTTGCCCGGCAGGTTCTTCGTGCCGTTGAACGCCATGTGCTCCAGGAAGTGGGCCAGACCCTGCTGGGCGTCGTTCTCCTGAATAGCGCCCACGTCGTGCAGGATGTAGAAGTCGGCCTGCCCCTTGGGCTTCTCGTTGTGACGGATGTAGTAGGTCATGCCGTTCTCCAGTTTGCCCGTGCGCAACTCCGGATCGGCCGGAATCGGCGTCAGGGCCGGTTGGGCTGCCAGACTGCCCACCGCGAACGCTGCAAGCAGCAGCGACATCAATTTTTTCTTCATACAGCGAATTATTTGAAAAACATTCAGTCTTTTTTCGGTGATCGGAGCCGTGTGGGATTACGGCCGCTTTTCGGATGCTTCCGGGCGATACTCGATGATGTCGCCCGGCTGGCACTCCAGTTCGCGACAGATCGCTTCGAGCGTCGAAAAACGGATGGCCTTGGCCTTGCCGTTCTTGAGGATCGAGAGGTTGGCCGGCGTGATGTCCACCCGTTCGGCCAGTTCGCCGAGCGATATCTTGCGGCGCGCCATCATCACGTCTATGTTGATGATTATAGCCATGTCGTCCACCCCCCCCCGGCAGTCTGCAGATTATAGATCGTCGTTCTCATGGTCGTCAGATGGTCAGTTTTTGTTCTTCGCTCAAGGTTTGGCCTATGGCGAAGACTTCGGCGGCGAAGACGATCAGAAGTCCCATGACGATCGTCGAATAGGATACGTGGAACGCGGTGTCGACCGTATATCCGCTGCCGGCCAGCAGCTCGGCCGCCCGCAGGTTCATCGCCCGGTTGACCAGGTCGTTGAGCAGTTCGGTGGCTATGGCCAATCCGCCGATGGCGCGCAGGTACCACACGTTGCGCTTGTCGAGCGTACGTTCTTCGCGGATCGAGCGGCGCACCGAATGGAGGATCAGAAACATCAATACGATGACCGTCAGGTAGGCGAGCGCGCACAGCATCACGGTCATGTAGATCCATCCGCGGCCGCCCAGCGAGCGGAACGCCAGCGCGAGCATCGAGGCGCCCGGAGCCTCCTCTTCGACGGTCATGCCGATGCGGCGGATGCGGGTGTCGATCCGGATATCGGCATCGGATGCCGTCGCGGCCACCGCGTTGTGCGGGCCGTCGGCGATCGGAATGTTTTCGAGCATGTAGATCATCCGGGGATTGTCCGACAACCAGCTGGCTGCGATATCCGTGCCGATTTCGGCTCCTTCGTCGTAGCCGCGCGAGAATCCCGGCAGGATCTCCAGCGTCAGCCCGGCGACGAGCACCAGAAAGAGCGTGACGTAAATGATGAGCAATCGTCGTAGAAACGGTTTTTTGTTCTGCATCGTCGATGGGTGTTTAGGCACGACAAAGATACGACTTATCTTCGAAAAACAAATAATTTTTATCGTTTTTCGATAAAAATGAGTCCTGTTTTTTCGATATGCTCGATTTTTTAGGGGCAGAATAGGTGCTGTCGCAAATAAAAGGTAACTTTGCAGGGCAATTGTTCGACTTCATGCTCTTTTTCGCCTCGGCATAGCTCGAATCGATTATTTTGATGATGAAAACGGAAAAATCGGTCTATCGGTTTTGCGTCGAACCCCAGGATGTGGATTTCACGTTGCGGGCCACGATTCCCGCGCTGGGCGGCGCCATACTCAATACGGCGGGCCTCGATGCCCATGGCAAGGGCTTCGGGGTCGATGCGTTGCATGCCGACAATTATTCGTGGGTGCTGTCGCGCATCGCTTTCGAGTTCGACAGCCGTCCCGGACAATATGCCGACTATGGCATCGCCACTTGGATCAGCGACTACGGGCGCGTACTTTCGACGCGCAACTTCACCCTTTCGGATGCCTCCGGCCGCGAGTTCGGGCGCGCCGTGTCGCAATGGGCGATGATCGACCTCACGACCCGTGCGGCGGTCGATCTTTCGGGCGTGGGCGATGCACATGCCGATGCCGTCGTCGATGCGCCGCCGCCGACCGACAAACCGCGCAAGATCCGGGCCGTCGTCCCGACGATGCACGGCGAGCACCGCGTCGTCTACAGCGATATCGATTTCAACCGTCATGTCAACACGATGCGCTACATCGAGATGATGCTCGACATGCTGCCCCTCGATCGGGTGACGGTCGAGGCGCCCGTGCGTCTGGACGTGCATTTCCTCAAGGAGTGCCGTTATGGGCAGACACTGACCCTCGGCGCCGAGATCCGCGATGCCGAGGCGTTGTTCGAGATCGGCAACGGCGAGGGGGCCGTGGCCGTAAGGGCCGCAATCGAGTGGCGATAGCGCACCGTCCGGGAAATCGTTCGTGGAACGGGTTTTGCAGGGTGTCTGCAAAATCCGTTTTTTATGGAATCCACCGCAGTCAAAACCCAGTATCAGGTCAGCATCGACCTTTTGAACGCCGCCGTGGGCAAGGAGATCGCCACGACGCTCCAGTACATGTATTTCCACACCCGCTTTGAGGATGCCCGCTACCGCTATCTCTCGCGCATCATGCGCGAGATTTCGATCGCCGAGATGCGCCATGTCGAGGAGTTCGCCGACCGCATCCTCTTTCTGGAGGGCGACGTCGACATGAACCCCTCGTTCCGCACGCGACAGATCACCGATGTCCGGGAGATGCTGGCTTTCGCCATGCAGCTGGAGCAGAGCACCGTCGACAGCTACAACGAGGCCTCGCGCATCGCGGCCCAGCACAAGGACGCCGTGACGCACAAGATGTTCCAGGACATCATCGCCGAGGAGGAAGAGCATCTCGATACGTTCCGCACCGAGTTGCAGAACCTGACCGACTATGGCGAAAAATATCTGGCTCTCCAGTCCGTGGCCGGCAGCGAGCATACGGCCGAAAGCCTGCACGGCCACGCTCACCACGGCGAATGATCCCGTCGTTTTCCGATCGCAGACGGAACCTCCGAAAAGGGGTTCCGCTTTTTTGTGGTCTTCCCGAAGGAAAAATATCCTAATTTTTCTATCTTTGTCCATTATGAAGATCACTGTTTTAGGCCCGGCTCATCCTTATCGGGGCGGGTTGGCTTCGATCATGGAGACGATGGCCCGCACGTTCGGGCAGCGGGGCGACGAGGTGCATATACGCACGTTCACGTTGCAGTATCCCGCCTTGCTCTTTCCGGGCAAAAGCCAGACGGTTTCGACACCGCCGCCCGCCGATCTGCGGATCGAGCGGTGCGTGAACACGATCGATCCGCTGAACTGGTGGCGCATCGGGCGGGCGATCCGGCGCGAGCGGCCCGACTTCGTTTTGCTGAAGTACTGGACGCCCTTCATGGCGCCGTGTTTCGGTACGATCGCGCGCCTGGCTCGCCGGAACGGGCATACCCGGGTGCTGTGTCAGATCGACAACGTAGAGCCGCACGAACGCCATTTCGTCGACAAGCCGTTCAACCGCTATTTCCTCCGTTCGGTCGACGGTTTCGTCTACATGTCCGAGCAGGTGCACCGCGAACTGGCGGCTTATACCGAAGCTCCGGCGCTCTTTTCGCCGCATCCGCTGTTCGAGCATTTCGGGTCGCGCGTCGATCGTTCCGAAGCGTGCATCCGTCTGGGTCTCGATCCGGCGGTGGGCTATGCGTTGTTTTTCGGTCTGATCCGCGATTACAAGGGGTTGGACTTGCTGCTGGATGCTTGGGCCGCGCTGCGGCGCGAGGGACGCATGGAGGGGCGCAAGCTGATCGTCGCCGGGGAGTTCTACACCTCCAAAGAACCTTATGCGGCGCAGATCGCCGCTCACGGATTGCAGAATGAAGTGATCCTCCACGACCGTTTCATCCCCGATGCCGAGGTCAAATACTATTTCTCGGCGGCCGATTGCGTGGTGCAGCCCTACAAGACGGCCACGCAAAGCGGCGTGACGCAGATCGCCTACCAGTTCTGCACGCCGATGATCGTCACGGCGGTCGGCGGTTTGGCCGAGATCGTGCCCGACGGTCGGGTAGGGTATGTCTGCCCGCCCACGGTCGAGGGTGTGGCCGATGCGATCGTGCGCATATACCGCCCCGGCGTGCTGGAGCGCTTCCGCGAAAATTGCGTCGAGGAACGCAAACGCTTCTCGTGGGCGGAGATGTGCGACCGCATTGCGGAACTCTACGAGCAAGTGAAATAACCGTAGCATCCCGTTCAAGAAGCCGGGACACAGCGAGTCGTCGTACCGGTAGTTCGGTCGGGCCGGGTCCGCAGGCAGCGAAGAATAAAAGGACGACCGACATCCTGGCCAGGATGTCGGTCGTCCTTGTGTTTCCGGTTTTCTATTTCTTGATGTTGGGCAGTTCCAGTCCGTAGCCTTTCTTGCGGTTTTCGAGTTTCAGATAGAAGCTGAAGACGAACGCCAGCACGCCGAACGACGAGAAGATCATCATCGGCACCGCATAGCCGCCCGTGGCGTCGAGCACCTTGCCGATGAGCAGCGGCACCAGACAGAGGCCGATGTTCTGAATCCAGAAGATCAGGCAGTAGGCCGAGCCGAGAATCTTCTCGTCGATGATCTTCGGCACCGAGGGCCACAGTGCGGCCGGCACTAACGAGAACGACACGCCGAGCGTCACCACCAGCAGCAGCGCCAGCCATTTGGACGGGAACAGCGGCAGCAGGAACGCGAAACTCAAGTGGCAGGCGATCATGATCACGGCGCCTACCATCAACATCGTGGCGCCCTTGCCCTTGAAGTCCAGCAGCGCACCCAGAAACGGCGTGAGGATCATCGCCAGAATGGGGAAGCAGCTGAAAAGCCGCGCCGCAGCCTCCGCATCGATCCCCAGCGTCACTTCGAGGAAGTTCGGGGCATAGCGCTGGAACGGGAAGATCGCCGAGTAGTAGAGCACGCACAGCAGCGCCACCAACCAGAACATCTTGCTCGAAAAAATCTGTCCCAGGTCGGAGATGTGGAACTCCTCGTCCGTCGATTTCTCCTCCTTGAGTTCCCCGGTGGCTATCAGCTGCTTGTCGAGCTTCTTGTCCATGTAGACGAACACCGTGTAGCACAGTAGTCCGACGATGAGCAACGCCGTGCAGAATGCCACGGGCGCCACGATCGACTTGTCGAAGCGGTTGGAGATCATCGGGGCCAGCCACATCACCGCGAAGACGCCCAATCGCGCGATCGCCATTTCCAGCCCCATGGCCAGCGCCATTTCCTTGCCCTGGAACCATTTGGCTATGGCTTTCGACACGGTCGTACCCGCCATCTCGCAGCCGCAGCCGAAGATCATGAATCCCAACGAGGCCATCTTGGCGCTGCCCGGCAGCGCCGTCCACCAGCTGTCGAGCCAGCCGCAGAATGCCGTGGTCTGGAACCAGTCGGAGATGCCGACGAACTTGATCGAAGCGCCGACGACCATCAAACCCGCCGAGAGCAACCCCGTGAAGCGGATGCCCATCTTGTCGAGGATGATGCCCGCGAAGATCAGAAAGAAGACGAAGACGTTGAGGAAATACTCCGAAGCGGCATAGGTGCCGAACGTGGCGCTGTCCCAGCCGCGGGCCGATTCGATGAGCGACTTGAGCGGCGACATCACGTCTACGAACATGTAGGCGAAGAACATCATCGAGGCGATGAGGATCAGCGCGCTCCAGCGTGCGAACGCCGAGTCGTTGAGTTTGTGTTGAATGGATGCTGACATTTCTTTATCGTTTTGGAGTTAGTTTTCTATGTGCGTATGGTGTTTGAGCAGTTCGTAGGCCTCCTCGATGCCCAGTTCTCCCGCTTTCGAGAGGTCGAGACAGCCCTTGCGCGTGTCTTTCATGAAAATCTGGATGATCCCGCGGTTGTAGTAGGCTTCGGCCAACCACGGATTCAGCTCGATCGCCCGCGTGTAGTCTTCGAACGCTTCGGGCAGGTCGCCCGAGAGCGCTCGCAAGTTGGCCCGGTTGTAGTAGGCGTGCGCGAAGTCGGGGAAGAGCTTGATCGCCTTGTTCAGGTCGGCCGTCGCCTCGTCGTAGCTGTATGTGCGTTTGGTGTTGTTGTGCAGCCGGTTGGCGGGGTCGGAGTCGATCGTGATCCGCTGATAGGAGTTGTCGATCGACGAAATGAAGTCGATCATTTCGGCCCGCGTGGTCGAGCGGTTGAGGTAGAGGAACGGGTTGGTCGGGTTCAGTTCCACGGCCGACGAGTAGGTGTTCACCGAATTGGTGTACTGTTTGATGAGCGACTGCGTGATGCCGCGGCTGAAGTAGGTTTCCCACGACGGGTCGCCCGTCTTGAGCACCCGGGTATACTCCTTGTCCAACATCAGGAGCGTGTCGGGCGCCAGGTTGCTTTCGCGGCACGTCAGGGTCAGATAGGGGTTGCCGATGCGGCGCTTGAAGTCCTCGACGCGCTGCAGGTGGCCGCGTTCGATCGTCGGCAGCGTGTCGGGCCGCATCAACGTGAATTTGAAGAGCGGCAGCAGGCGCATCTCCTCGCGACTGCCGTTGCGGCCCGTGAGGTTGTCGAAGCGGTTGCCCGAAAGCTGGGTGTCGAACGAAAGCAGCCGGTCGAAATGCTGCGTCGTGTCGGCATAAATCGAATAGGTGCTGTCGCTCAAGCGCGAACGATAAGCTGCGATCTTCTTCTGTGCCGTGTCGCGGTCTTGTCGGGCGCCTTTGGCGTCGCGCAGTAGCTCGCGCAGCCGGCCGCGGTAGATGTAGGCGTTGGCGAAGTCGGGGTAGAGCCGTATGGCCGACGAATAGTCGTCCACGGCCTTCTCGATCTCGCCTAATTGGGCGTGTACGCCCGCGCGGTTGTAGTAGACCAACACGTTGTTCGGGGCGTAGCTCGCCACCCGGTCGTAGTCGTCCAGCGCGCGGTTGTAGTCGCCGATCTGCGTGCGCAGCATGGCCCGGTTGAAGTAGGCCAGCGAGTTGAGCGAATCGAGGGCGATCACCCGGTTGAAGTCGGCCAGCGCCGGCATGGGCCGGTTGGTCGAGGAGTAGACCAGCGCGCGGTTGAAGTAGGAGGGCAGGTAGGTCGAGTCGCAGGCGATGGCCTTGTTGAAGTCGGCTTCTGCCTCCGCATAGCGCGACTGTTGCATGTAGAGGTCGCCGCGGCGGTTGTAGCCATTGGGGTTCTCGCGGTTGGTGCGGATCGCCGTGTCGAAGTCGTCGTAGGCCCGCACCGTGTCCTTGAGGTGCAGGTAGCTCAACCCGCGGCAGATGAATGCGTCGGCCACTTTGTTTTCGTGGCGGATGAACTGGTCGAAATCCTCGATCGCCTCGCCGAACTGCTGGTTCAGCAGCCGCGTCACGCCGCGGCTATAGTAAGGCCCCGGCAGATCGGGCCGCAGGTCGATCGCCTCGCGGAAATCCTGCAGTGCGTCGTCGTAGTTGCCCAGACGCGAACGCGTCACCGCACGGTAGGTGTAGGCCTGGGTGTAGACCGGATTTTTGTCGATCGCCGTCGTGAAGTCGGCTTCTGCGCCTATGAGGTCGTCGAGGTTGTATTTGGCGATGCCGCGCAGGAAATAACCCTCGTAGGCGTCGTCGTCGAAGCGCAGCAGGGTGTTGAGCGTGCGGATCGCCTCCTGGTAGTTGTTGTCCATCATGCAGCGTTGCCCCATCCAGAAGAAATACTCCCGGTTGTATTGTGCACGAGCCTCGGCCCCGCACAGCAGCGCCATACCCAGCACCGTCGCTATGACGATTTTCCGCATCTTGTTTTTCAGAACGTTCGCTATCGCCGTTTTATTCTTTTCATTCGGGAAAAAACTTTTTCCCGCAAGTTTTTAATTGTGAATTGTGAATTGTGAATTGTGAATTGTGAATTGTGAATTGTGAATTGT
>CAYSJF010000011.1:0-31306 GCA_964431265.1 uncultured Alistipes sp.
GCGTGCAGACGGCGATCGAGGCCGGTTTGCGGGCTTCGAGGTCGCGGATCATGTGTTCGATCGACTCGCCCGTGTCTACGATGTCCTCGACCACGATCACGTGGCGCCCCTCGATGGAGCCGTTGAGTCCCAGGAGGCTCTTGACCTGACCGGTCGAGGCGGTGCCTTCGTAGGAGGAGAGCTTCACGAACGAAAGCTCGTTGTTGAACTCGATCTTCTTGATCAGATCGCTCATGAACATGAACGACCCGTTGAGCACACCGACGAACAACGGGGTCTGCTTGTCGGCGTAGTCGTGGTTGATGCGCTGTGCAACGGCGCTGACGGCCCGGTCGATCTCCTCGGCCGGGATCATGATGCGGAACTTTTTGTCGTGAAGCTGGATGATCTCCTTCATGGGGTAGAAAACGGATAGTTTATAGATGCAAAAATAACGATTTAGACCAAGAAAAGAACGATCCGCGGAAAATAAATTTCAGAAAGAGCGCCGGAAATGCGCGGGATGTCGCCCTCCGGAACGAGCGCGGCGGAAGCGAAGCCGGCCATGCGACGGGGCGATCGCAGATGGGCGGACGACGATTGCGGTGCGGCGACGAGCGATTTTCGGGCGCGGGTGCCCGGAATTCGCCCGATTTGCGCTATCTTTGCAGCATTGAACGCTTTCTTATGGAAATATTGATTCTCAACGGCCCCAACCTCAATTTGCAGGGGCGGCGCGATCCCGACGTCTACGGCACGGAGACGTTCGACGAACTGCTGGACAGGCTGCGGAAAACATATCCGCAGGTGGCGTTCGACTACTTCCAGTCGAACGTGGAGGGCGAGTTGATCGACGCTCTGCAGCGGGCCGAGGGGCACTTCGACGGCGTGGTGCTCAACGCGGGCGGCTATACCCACACTTCGGTGGCGCTGCGCGATGCGGTGTCGGCCGTCGCGGTGCCGGTGGTGGAGGTGCACATCTCGTCGATCCTAGCGCGCGAGGAGTTCCGCCGGGTGTCGCTGCTGGCACCGGTGGCCGTGGGGTCGATCATGGGCTTCGGACTCGAATCGTATCGGTTGGGTGTGGAAGCGCTGCTGGGAAGACGGAAATAATTCGGAACAAAGAGTCAGGTTATTATGGATCAGATGAAAAAGACGAAGATCGTCGCCACGATGTCGGATCTGCGCTGCACCGAGGAGTTCGTGCGCGCTTTGGCCGATGCGGGCATGGACGTGGTGCGCATCAATTCGGCGCATGTCACTTTGGAGGGCGCCACGCGTATCGTGGAGACGGTGCACCGGGTCGATCCGGCCATCCCGGTGATGATCGATACCAAAGGCCCCGAAATCCGGGTCACGACCCTGGCGCCGGAGTACGGCGAGCGGATCGAGTACAAGGCGGGCGACCGGGTGGCCGTGCGCGGCTCGGACGGCTCGGACTTTACGACGCGCGAGGTGGTCTATATGAACGTGCCGGGCATCGTGGCCGACATTCCACAGGGAGCGCGGATGCTCATCGCCGACGGTGAAGTGGAGCTGCGCGTGGTGGAGAAACGTGCCGCGGAGCTGATCTGCGAATTCGCGGGCGACGGCGCGCTGCGTTCGCGCAAGAGCGTGAACGTGCCGGGCGTGTCGATCGATCTGCCGTCGGTGACCGAAAAAGACCGTCGTTTCATCGAGTGGGCGGTGGCCCACGACGTGGATTTCATCGCCCATTCGTTCGTGCGCAGCGTACGCGACATAGAGGCGGTGCAGGCGATTCTGGATGCGCACGGCAGCCCGATCAAGATCGTTTCGAAGATCGAGAACCAGGAGGGGTTGGACAACATCGACCAGATCATCGAGGCGTCGTACGGCATCATGGTGGCGCGCGGCGACCTGGGCGTGGAGCTGCCCGCGGAGGCGATTCCCAACACGCAACGTCGCATCGTGGAGAAGTGCATCGCGGCCAAGCGCCCGGTAATCATCGCCACGCAGATGCTCTATTCCATGGTGCATAGCCCGCGGCCGACGCGTGCCGAGGTGAGCGACGTGGCGAGCGCGATCTACGAGCGGGTCGACGCCGTGATGTTGAGCGACGAAACGGCCATGGGAGACTATCCGGCCGAATCGGTGGCGACGATGGCCCGCATCGCGCGCGAAATCGAGCGCGACGAGACCCATTTCAAACCGATGATCGATATCAACATGGTGTCGGTGAACCACGAAATCACGGCCCAGCTGGCCCGTTCGGCCGTGCGGGCGTCGACCAATTTGCCGATCCGCTATGTGGTGCTCGACACCAAGACGGGCCGCACGGGCCGCTATTTGGCGGCGTTCCGCGGCCGCAATACGGTGGTGGCCGTGTGCTACCAGCTGCATGCGCAGCGGATTCTGGCGCTTTCGTACGGCGTGGTGCCGATCCTGCGCAAGCAGGAATTGGGCGACCGCTATCATTTCCTGGAGGATGCCATGGAGGTGATCGGGCAGAACGACCGCCTGGCGGATAACGATCTGCTGGCGATCGTGGGTGGCAGCTTCGGGCCGGACGGCGGCGCTTCGTATGTGGAGATCGCCGATGTGAAACGCATCCGCGAACGGAACGAACAAAGTCGGAGTCTGTGACCCGTGGCGGGCGAGCTGAAAGATAAGGTGACGCGCGGCGTGGCGTGGTCGATCGGCGAGAAGATCGGCACGATGCTCCTGCAAATGGGGGTGTCGATCGTGGTGCTGCGTCTGCTGATGCCGGAGGATTTCGGCGTCGTGGCCGTGCTGACGGCTTTCGCGGCTTTCGCGTTGGTGGTGGTGGACAGCGGTTTTTCGCAGACGCTGATCCGCAAGGCCGAGCCTACGGCCGAGGAGTACAAGGCGGTGTTTCTGTTCAACCTGGGCATGTCGGCGGCGCTTTATGTGCTGCTTGTGGCTCTGGCCCCCGTGGCGGCGCGCTATTATGACATGCCGGTCATCGCGCGGATCGCACCGGTCTTCTTCCTGCTGGTGCCGGTCAATGCGCTGTGCGTCATACAGAATACGATCTTCACGCGGCGGTTCCGCTTCGCGCTGCTCTCGAAGGTGACGTTCCTCTCGTCGCTGGCGAGCGGCGGCGCTGCCGTGGCATTGGCGCTGGCCGGGTGCGGGGTGTGGAGTTTGGTGGCGCAGCGGGTGCTGCAGATGGGCGTGCGGGCCGCGCTGCTGTGGCGGGCGAGCGACTGGCGACCCCGGGCGGCGACGAGGTGGAACGGTGCCGCGCTGCGGGCGATGATGCCCTACAGCTTCAGTCTGCTGGCGACGGATCTCATTTCGTCGGTCTATAACAAGATTCCGCAGCTGTTCATCGGCAAGATCCATTCGGCCGACACGTTGGGGTTCTTCGACCAGGCGCTCAAGCTCAAGGACTTGCCGGTCACGTCGATCATGACCGCCGTGCAGGGCGTGACGTTCCCGGCGCTCTCGAAGATCGCCTCCGACGAGCGCAAGTTCGCCGAGAGCTACCGTCAGGTGGCGATGGTGGTGGCCTATGTGCTGTTTCCGGTGATGCTGGGCCTTTCGGCCGTGGCGCACGACATGTTCGAAGTGCTGTTGGGCGAGAAGTGGATGCCCACGGTGCCTTATTTCGAGGCGATCTGTCTGACGGGGCTGTTCTATCCGGTGGCGATGGTGGCCTACAATGCGATGAAGGTCAAGTGCGAGGGGCCGACGATCGTGCGGCTGGAGGCGGTGAAGAAGATCGTGATGACGGCGATTCTGGCGGTGACGATCCCTCGCAGCGTGCAGGCGGTGGTGTGGGGACTGGTGCTCTTTTCGGCCTGCGAGATGACGGTCAATGTGTGGGCGACGCTGCGCTGCACGGCCCTGACCGTCCGGCGATTGGTGCGCACGCTGCTGCCGGTGGCGCTCACGGCCGGGGCGATGTATGCGGCGGTGCGGGGCGTGGCGGCGTTGTTGCCCGGTGATGCGCTGCTGCGGTTGGCGGCGGAAATCGGCGTCGGCGTGGCGGTCTACGGAGCGTTGTCGGCGGTGTTCCGTCTGGAGGCGTTCGGCGAACTCCGGGCGATCGTGCGCCGACGGTGAATGGGCCGAAAACCGGGAGTCGACAAGAAAAGGCGATAAAAAAATATTTTAATTACAGCGGGAGAACCGGCCGGTTCTCCCGCTCTTTTTTCGGGCTACGCCGGGCGGTGCGGAAACCTTGCAGGATTGGCAGCCACCGAGTTCCGGGCGGCGGGCGACGAGCGGCAGACGGTTCGGCTCTTTGTGCGGCCGGAGGGGCGTGGGGAGCCGATTTGCTAAAAAATCGCAGGTGTGTGCGCACACACCTTGAATCATTGAAAAATAGTATCTATGTTTGTCGTGGAAACGTCCGAAAGGGGCACCCAACCGAACGAACCGATGAACGAAAAACTCAAAGCGCACATCCGCATCGTCGATGTCGCCCGCATGGCCGGAGTCTCGGCGGGTACGGTGGATCGCGTGATCCACAACCGGGGCAAGGTCTCGGCCGAGAACCTGCGCAAGATCCGCGAAGTGCTGGCTTCGGTAGATTACCAGCCCAATCTGGTGGCCCGTTCGCTGGCATCGTGCCGCGAACGGACTTTGGCGGCGATCATCCCCTCCTATGGCGAGGGCGACTATTGGGCCGATGTGGATGCGGGCATCGCCCGCGCCGCGGTGGGGATCGAGCGGTTCAATATCCGCCTCCGCCGCTTCACGTTCGACCAGTACGACCATGCCACGTTCGTGCGGACGTTGGCCCACGTGCGCGGCGAGAAGTTCGACGGCATTCTGCTGGCGACGCTCTTTTCGGATTCGGTGGTGGACTTCGCCCATGAACTGGACGCGCAGGGGGTGCCCTATGTCTTCGTCGACTCCAACATCCCCGACTGCAACAGGCTGGCCTATTTCGGCACCTCGTCGTTCGACGCGGGCGTGGTGGCGGCGCGCCTGCTCTCCGACCGCATTCCGCTCGATGCGGATATCGTGGTGGGGAGCATCATCCACCGGGGCGAGGGCGGATCGAACCAGTGCCGCTATCGGGAAATGGGTTTCCGCGACTATCTGTCGCAGGTGGGATTCCGGGGGCGGCTGCTCGAAGCATCGCTGCGGCTCGACGACGAAGCCTACAACCGACGGGTGCTCGACGACCTGCTGGCGGCGAATCCCCGTGCGGCGGGTGCCGTGACGTTCAACTCGACGTGCTATATTCTGGCCAACTATCTGCGCTCGGCGGATCGTCGGGACGTGCGGTTGGTGGGCTACGACGTGATCCGCCGCAACCGCGAGATGCTCGAAGCGGGCATTATCACGGCGCTCGTGGCCCAGCGTCCTGCGGCGCAGGGCTACCAGAGCGTGATGGCGCTGTGCGACATGCTGGTGAGCGGCTGTCACGGCGCCGCGGACAATCTGATGCCGATCGACATCGTGTTGAAAGAGAACGTACCGTTTTACAACAGCAATATTATTTGAATCCTATGAATAATCTATTCGACATTACGGGCCGGGTCGTGGTCGTCACGGGCGGCGCCGGAATTTTGGGGCGGGCGATCAGCCTGTATCTGGCGGAGCAGGGGGCCGAAGTGGTCGTGCTCGACCGCGACGAAAAGGCGGGAGAAGAGTTGATCGCTGCGATCCACGACAAGGGCGGTGAAGCGATGTTTTTGACGACCGACGTGCTGAACCGCGGAACGTTGGAGCAGAACCGCGCCGACATTTTGGATAAATATGGCCGTATCGATATCCTGCTCAACGCCGCCGGCGGCAATATGGGCGGGGCTACGATCGCCCCCGACAAGTCGTTCCTCGACTTGGAGGTCGAGGCATTCCGCAAGGTCGTCGACCTCAATCTGTTCGGCACGGTGCTGCCTACGACGGTCTTCGGCGAGGCCATGACCGCCCGCAAGAAGGGCGTGATCGTCAACTTCTGCTCCGAATCGGCGCTGCGCCCGCTTACCCGCGTAGTGGGGTATGGTGCAGCGAAAGCGGCGATTGCCAACTACACCAAATATATGGCGGCTGAATTGGCTACGAAGTTCAGCCCTGCGATGCGGGTGAACGCTATCGTGCCGGGTTTCCTGCTGACCAACCAGAATCGGGCGCTGCTCACCAATCCGGATGGTTCGTATACCGACCGTGCACGGACGATCATCGCTCACACGCCGGCCGGCCGCTTCGCCGAACCGGAGGAGTTGTTGGGCACGATCCACTACCTCATCAGCGACGCTTCGTCGTTCGTGACGGGTGCTTTGGCCGTGGTCGACGGAGGATTCGACGCTTTTTCGATCTAAAAATATTCGTTTATGTATTACTGCACTCAATCCTGGCGTTGGTACGGGCCGAACGACCCGGTATCGCTGGCGGATATCCGCCAGGCGGGCGCTACCGACATCGTGCATGCGCTGCACCATATCCCCAACGGGGAGGTGTGGCCCGTGGAGGAAATCCGCAAACGCCAGCAGCTGGTCGCCGAGGCGGGCCTGAAGTGGTCGGTGGTGGAGAGCGTGCCGGTGCACGAGCACATCAAGACCCGCACGGGCGATTTTCAAAAGTATATCGACAACTACAAGCAGTCGATCCGCAATCTGGTGGCGTGCGGCATCCGGACGATCACCTACAACTTCATGCCCGTGCTCGACTGGACGCGCACCGACCTGGCCTATACCCTGGCCGACGGGTCGAAAGCGTTGCGCTTCGAGCGAGCGGCTTTCCTGGCGTTCGACCTCTGCATCCTGCAACGCCCGGCCGCGGAGCAGGAGTACACCGATGCCGAAAAGGCGGTGGCGGCAGCCCGGTTCGCACAGATGGATGAAGCCGAAATAGAACGTGTTACGCGCAACATGATCGCGGGTCTGCCCGGCGCGGAGGAGAGCTTCACGCTCGAACAGTTCCGCCGCGAGCTGGAGCGCTATGCCGGTATCGACGCCGAGACGCTGCGCGGCAACCTGATAGCGTTTCTGCGCGAGGTGTGCCCCGTGGCCGACGAGGCGGGGGCTGTACTGGTGATCCATCCCGACGATCCGCCCTATCCGATCCTGGGGCTGCCGCGCATCCTCTCGACGGCGGAGGATTTCCGCAAGCTGATCGAGGCGGTGCCCAATCCGTCGAACGGGCTGTGTCTCTGCACGGGGTCGCTGGGCGTGCGGGCCGACAACGATCTGCCGGCGATGATGCGTGAGTTCGGCGATCGGGTGGGCTTCGTCCACCTGCGCTCGACGCAGCGCGATGCAGCGGGCAACTTCCATGAAGCGAACCACTTGGAGGGCGATGTGCCGATGTACGAGGTGATGAAAGCGTTGCTGGAGATTCAGCAGCGGCGCGGATGCTCGATCCCGATGCGGCCCGACCACGGCCATCAGATGTGCGACGACCTGAAGAAGAAATCCAACCCGGGCTATTCGTGTTACGGACGTCTGCGCGGACTGGCCGAACTGCGAGGCCTCGAAATGGGCATCGCCCGGTCGCTGTATGCGACCGAATAGCGGCAGAGCGAACTTATTAGCGCTTTGCCGAGGCGAGAAAACCTACATGAAAGAACCAACCTAACAATAACCTTTTATGAAAAAACTATTGACGAAACTCCATGTGCAGGGGGCGCTGCTGTTGGCGCTGCTGCTGCAGTCGGGGCTGGTTTCGGCGCAAAACTCCGGGGGGGGGATTTTCACTTTCTCGGGCACGGTTTACGCTGACGGGCAGCCTCTGGTCGGTGCTACGGTCACCGAACCCGGAACCGCCAACGGCACGGTGACGGGCGCCGGCGGCGAATTCACGCTGCGCCTCTCGAAACGGGGCGTCGACGTGCAGGTGTCGTTCATCGGCTATGAGACCCGCACCGTGCGGGCGCAGGCCGACCGGCTGCGGATCGAACTGACGGCCGATTCCCGGCAGATCGACGAAGTGCTGGTGGTGGCCTACGGCACGATGAAGAAACGCGACCTCACGGGGGCGGTGACCTCGCTCTCGGAGGAGGCGCTCGAACGCAAGATGGCGTCGAGCGTCTTCGAGGCCATGCAGGGGCAGGTGGCCGGCGTGCATATCACCGCAGGATCGGGCCAGCCGGGCGAAACGGCCACGGTGAACGTGCGCGGTATCTCGACCTTCTCGGCCGAGGGCGTGAAGCCGCTTTTCGTGGTCGACGGCATCCCGATGGAGGATATCGACGGCATCAACAACTCGGACATCCTCTCGATCGAAGTGCTCAAGGACGCCGCGTCGGCCGCCATGTACGGTTCGCGTTCGGCCAACGGCGTCTTCATCATCACGACCAAGAGCGGGTCGGCCAGCGCGCCGCGCGTGGAGCTGAAGTACTACCACTCGTGGGGGCAGCTCTCCCACAAGCTGGCACAGGCGACGCGGGCCGATCGCCGCAACTACGACCTCAAACGCCGCGCCTACTTCCTGGAGAACAAGATGGGCACCCCGGACGAGAGCTACATGATTATCCAGGACTCGCTCAACTCCTCGTTCAACATCGACAACGACTACCAGGACCTCCTGTTCCAATGGGGGCAGAAAGATCAGGTCGACTTGAGCGTGTCGGGCGGTTCGGACAAGATCAAATATTACGGCTCGACGGGCTACTACAACGAGCGGGGTATCGTGCCCAACACGGGATTCCAGCGGTTGACGGCCCGCATCAACACCGACTACAAGGCCAACAACTGGCTGACGCTGCACACCCGCGTGTCGCTGGGTTATTCGCAGAAAAACGGCATCAACGAAGGCCAGCTCATGACCGCCATGCTCTCGCGCCGTCCCTATTTCAACCTCTACTATCCCGACGGTACGCTGGCTGGCGTGTTCCAGGGGCAAAAAAGTCCGCTGGCGCAGGTGAAGTACACCACCGACCGCACGGAGTATTACAAGTCCAATTTCTACCAGGGATTCGAAATCAAGCTGGTCAAGGGGCTGACTTTCTCGACGAACATCAACGCCAACTTCTACCTCGACAAACGGCGCCGGGTCTATCCGAGCATGATTACCGACGAGTGGCAGAAGAGCAACACGGGCTATTCGAACGACAATCTCAACTGGAACTGGCTCAATGAGAATGTGTTGACTTATAAGAACAAGTGGGGCGACCACAACTTCACGGCCATGGTGGGTTTCAGCGAGCAGCAGTGGCGCTACGACCGCAATGCGATGTCGGGCATCAACTCGTCGTCGGACTTCCTCACGACGATGAACGCTTTCTCGGCCAATCTGGTGTTGAGCGAGACGGGCGCCTGGCAGCAGAACCACGCGATGGCGTCGCTTTTCGCCCGCGTGAACTACGACTACAAATCGAAATATCTGGTGCAGGCTACGCTGCGCCGCGACGGTTCCTCGCGCTTCTCGAAGCAGAACCGCTGGGGCAACTTCCCCTCGGTGTCGGCGGCCTGGCGCATTTCGGACGAGGGCTTCATGAAGTTCTCGCGCCGCGTGCTCGACGACGCCAAGGTGCGCGTGAGCTGGGGCGTGACCGGTAACGAGCAGATCGGCAACTACGACTATCTCTATTCCTATGCTACGGGCGATATCTACGACGGTATCGGTGGCGTCTATCCGGCCCGACTGGCCGTGGACGACCTGCGCTGGGAGGAGACGCGGCAGACTGACGTGGGCCTCGACTTGAGCTTCTTCGGCCAGCGTCTGACGATCACGGCCGACTACTACGACAAATATACCGACGGTCTGCTGGCCAACCTCGAACTGCCCAAGGAATCGGGCTTCGGGACGATGCGCACCAACGTGGGCGAGGTGCGCAACCGCGGCTTCGAGCTGACGGTGGCGGGCGATCTGGTGCGGACGAAGGATTTCCGCTGGAACGCGTCGTTCAACATCTCGCGCAACTGGAACAGCATCGAACGGCTCTCGACGGGCGAACCCTACCTGGAGGGCGACTTGTGGTGGATGCAGGAGGGCGGCTCGATCGGCGACTTCTACGGCTACCGGCAGTTGGGCATCTTCCGCTATGACGAGTCGAACGCCTTCACGCCGGGCACGTGGCAGCAACTGACGCCCGTATTCGAGGGCGGTACGTTCCAAGGCTATACCCTCGACGGACAGGCCTATACGGGCGACGTGGTGCAGAAACGCCTGCCCAACGGCAAGCCTTTCCGCGGCGGCGACGTCAACTGGGACGAGGCTCCCGGATCGCGCGACGGCGTGATCGACGAGAACGACCGCATGATTATCGGCAATGCGCTCCCGACCTATACGGGCGGTCTGTCGACGACGCTGACCTACAAGAATTTGAGTCTGTTCGTGTCGTTCTACTACTCGTTCGGCTCGAAGATCTACAACGACGCCGAGCACCAGCGCAACATGTTCAAATATTCGTCGACCACGCCGTCGCCCACGGTTATCGATAACATCTGGGTGCACCAGGGCGACGAGGCGCTCTATCCGCGTCCCTACAACGACGAGTACAACAATGCGCGCTATGCCAACTCGTTCTATCTGGAGAAAGGCGACTTCATCCGGCTGCAGAACATCCGTTTGAGCTACGATCTGCCCGAACGCTGGCTGAAGGCGGCGCACATCAAGACGTTGCAGGTCTACTTCTTCGCCAACAATCCGCTCACGTGGACGGCCTACAGCGGCTACGACCCCGAATTCTCCTCGTCGAATCCGCTGCAGATCGGCAAGGATACCTATCGCTATCCGAAGAAGCGCGAATTCGGTCTGGGTCTGAACGTCAAATTTTAACCCCTTACGATCATGAAAAAATACGCATATATTCTTGCTGCCGCTCTCTTCTCGGTAGGTTTCGCCGGTTGCGAATCGTTTCTGGACGAGCAACCCGTGAGCGAGGTGCCGGCCGGCAACATGTGGCAGTCGTCGCGCGACGCCAAAGCCGGCGTGAACCAAATCTACGGTTTCTTCCGCACGGCCATGCGCGAGAACTATTTCTACTGGGGCGAGTTCCGCTCCGACAACCTTGCGCCGGGCGCTTCGTCGGCTGCCGATCAGCAGCGCGTGATCGACAATCAGCTGACCACCGATCACCGCTGCACGCGCTGGACCGACCTCTACAAGGTCATCAACCAGGCCAACCTCTGCATCGCCCATCTGCCGGGCATCGACACCCCGTCGGTGGCCGAGCGCGACGACCTGCTGGGCCAGGCTTACGGCATGCGCGCGTTGGCCTACCTCTATGCGGTGCGGGTGTGGGGCGATGTGCCTCTGTTCGTGGAACCCAACGAGAAGTACAGCGCCGATATCTATCGCGAGCGTACTGATCGGGAGTATATCCTGCGCGAAGTGATTCTGGAGGATGCCAAGAAAGCCGAAGCACTCATCGACCGTACGAAGAACAAGGAGCGCAAGCGCATTTCGATCTACGGCGTGTGGGCGATCATGGTCGACGCCTACATGTGGCTCGGCGAATACAGTCTGGCCGACCAGACGATCGAGAAGATGAAGGACAACGCCTCGTTCATGGCTTTCGAACCGAGCATCGACACGTGGAAAAAGATGTTCACCGAGGAGCTGAACGGCAAGGCGAGCGACAACACGCCCGAGAACGACGACTATTCGACCAAGGAGTTCATCTTCGTGGTGCACTTCAACATGGACGAGGTGGGCACCAACGGCTTCAGTTACATGTACCAGTGGTTCACCGGTTCGGGCAACCGCGCGGGCGTGGTTTCGCCGGCGTTGCGGGCCAAATACGATGCGGCCGACCTCCGCTTCCCGCTGGTGACCAAGGAGTACCAGGCCGGCTGGGAGATGCGCAAATATATCGCGGGCGACATCTCCTCGACGCTCAACAAGACGTGTCAGGTGGCCTATCCGATCTATCGCTATTCGGACATGCTGCTCCTGCAGGCCGAAGCGCTGGCGCACTTGAGCAAATGGGAGGAGGCGCTCGATCTGGTGAAGCCTGTCCGCACGCGTGCGGGCCTGTCGACGCCCGATGCCGCGTCGTTCGCCACGGAGGACGAACTCGTCGATTTCATCCTCGACGAACGACAGCGCGAACTGGTGGGCGAGGGGCGCCGCTGGTTCGATCTGGTGCGCACGGGGCGTTGGAAGAAGGTCATGGGGCCGATCAACGGCTGCACCGAGGAGGGCAACGAACTCTTCCCGATCCACTATTCGCATCTGGATCAGAACAAGGCGCTCAAACAGAACCCCTACTATGCCACGCAAACCCAAGAGTAAATCCTCAAAACGAAAAACCATGTTCAAGCATATCATTCTTCAAGGGTCGTTGCTGCTGGCGCTGGCGTTGTCGGCGGGGTGCGGCGACATGAAACTCCAAACCTATGCGGATTACGACGCCTCGGTGCTCGATCCCCATATCGACATGACGGCGTGGGAGTATCTGGAATCGCGCAGCGATATCTTCTCGCAATTCATGGCGGCAGTCGAATATGTCGACATGAAAGAGTATTTCACGCAGACGGAGACGCGCTATACGTTCCTGGCGCTGACCGACACGGCGATGGGCAATTTCCTCTCCTCCACGGGCTGCTCGACGATCGGGGAGTGTTCCGCCGAGGCGGTGGAGAACCTGATCCGCTACCACATCGTCGACGGCGAGTACACCACCTACGGCTATCTGCCCGTGGAGCCGATCTTCGTGCTGACGCTCCGACGCGGCGAACAGGGCCTGATGACGATGCTCGCCCGCAAAAACCCCTGGATGGCCGATGCCGGCAAGGTGGTGGTCAACGACACGGGCAGCAACGGCAACTCGCCGATGCGTCTGGCCGTCAGTTCGAACATCATTGCCACGAACGGAGCGGTGCATGTGTTCGACAACTACTGCTACTACAAGAAATAACCTTAAAACAAGCATGTTATGAATAAAAATAGAATCCTGATCCTGCTGGCGTGGTGCTTCGCGGCCGTGTCGCTCGCGGCCTGCTCCGACGACGACATCGATCCCGCGTCGGCGGAACCGACGGTGGCCTATCCCTACGATACGCTGGTCGCCGACCTCAACATGGTGGACAATCTGCCCCTCGTGGCGGTGGTGAAATCCGGTGCGGGACTGCGGAGCGTGGCGCTCTCGATCCGCACGGCGGAGGGCGGGGAAGTGCCTGTGACGACGGTCACCGAATTCTTCAACCCCAAGAGCTACAGCCTCTCGGAGTCGATCAACTACAAGGCCGACTACGTGGCGGCCGTGGTGACGGCCGAAGACCTGCTGGGCCGCCGCGCCGAAGCGACGCTGCCGATCGAGATCGTCGACGTGGTGGAACCTCCGCAGATCGTCTTCGAACCGGAAAACTGGGCCTATGACGAAACCGAGGGCGGCGAAGTGCCCAACACCTGCATCACGGTGACCACCACGGCGATGCTGCAGTCGGTGGAGATCACCCGCGTGAAGACCACGGGACAGACCCTCTTCACGAGCGTGAGCTTCTCGGACGAGGATCCGCAGACCTCCTGGACGTTCGACGAGTCGATCCGTTACGACGAGTTCGACCGCGGCATGAAGGTCAAGGCGGTGGACAACTACGGGCAGGTGCGCATCTCGACGCTGACCGTGACTTACAAGACCGTGCCGCCTCCCACGGCGGTGTTCGCTGCGGACGTGATCGTGGCCGATCGCGACGAGGAGAAAGCCGTGGAGATCGCCATCGAATCGCAGGCCGGTGTGGCGAAAGTGGAGCTTTACCGTCTGGAGGGCGCCGAGGAGACGTTCGTTTCGACGAAAGAGTACAGCGGCGACAAGACGCTGGCCTATGCCGAGACGATGACTTTCACCGATGCTACGTCGGGCGTGAAAGCCGTGGTCACCGACCGTGTAGGCCGTTCGACGACCGTGTCGACCCGGGCGCTGGTCAACCTGATTCTGGTCGACGACATTCTGGTGGGCACGGGCGTGCTGGCCGACGGCGCCGAGGGGGCCAACCGTCTGCTTTCGTTGGGCGACCAGCGAACCTACTCGGTGCAGGAGTGCTTCGACGATCCCGCGCTGCAGTCCCATGCCGACGTGAAGGTTTACTACATGAACGGCAACGCCCAGTCGGTACGTATCTACTCGATGGAGAATGCCGACGGCAAGAATGCCGAGTACAAGAACGAGGCGGGCGACAAGAACATCGGTGCTTTCTCGCCGCTCAACGCCACGCGATTCAAGCAGGTAGACCTCGATTTCGCGACGGCTACGGCCGCCGACATCGCTGCGATCGATCCGGCGTCGATCCAGTCGTCGAACATTAAGGGCAAGGAGGAGCTGATCGGCGGGACTTTCGCGTTCAAGACTGCGGCCGGTTCGTCGGCCGGTGCCGGGCGCGTCGGTCTGCTCAAACTGGTGTCGATCGGCGACAAGGTGGGTGCGAATGCCAATGCACGCGTCTTCACGTTCGCGATCAAGCTGCCCAAAGAGAAGTAACCGGTGTTTTTTACGGGAGTTTTCCGGCCGCGAGGTCGGAAGACTTCCCGTTTTTTCCGAAATCTTTTTATGAAACCTTTCCGCCTGCTTTTACTCCCGGCGCTCGTGTGGGTGCTGGGCCTTTCGGCCCAAAACGGCAAGAAAATCTATGCCGACTACCACGGGGTGCGCTATACGCGCGCCCACGACGGCAAGCTGGGCCGCTGGGAGATGCACGCCGATACGCACCGGTCGCAGACCGGTCGCGCACGGTTGTGCTACAACGCCGATTTCATGGATGCCGAGGGGCGTCACGACATCGCAGCGGCGGCTTATCCGGCGGTGGGCATGCAGTCGAATCTCGATCCCGACTACCTCGAATACCAGATTCTGGCGGCCAAGGCTGCGGGGATCGACGGCTTCCTGGTCGAGTGGGGGTTCATGGAGCACGAGAACGACGTGCTGCTGCGGACGATGCAGTCCGTCGCGGCGAAGTACGGCTTCGAAGTGGGCGTCAACTGGTGCGACGGCTGGCTCTACTACGACTGGATCACGCGCTTCGACCCAGCGATCGCCACCCGCGAGCAGAAGACCGGGCACTATGCCCGCTGCTACCGGTATCTGGTCGACAGCGTGTTGTCGGGGCCGACGGCTCCCACGGTCGGCGGGCGTCCGGTGCTCTACCTTTTCGGCCCGGGGGCCACGCCCGAGGAGTATGCCCGGGCCGTGTCGCAGGTGCGGCTGCCCGAGGGGATGCCCCGACCGGCAGTGCTGCGCCGTTGGGCCGAGTGGGGCCGGCTGGAGGAGGATCGTTATCGACCGGTGCGGTGGAGCGACGAGATCGAAGCGTGGCGCCGCCTGGGGTTGATTCCCACGGCTTGGTTGCCGGCGCGCGTGCGGCTTCGGGACGCGGAGCATGCCGCGTGGGACAACTACGCCACGGCGGACGACTGCACCGCGTTCATGGAGCCGTTCCGCGACTCGGTCTGGCAGAGCGCCGATCCGACCTATACGGTCAAGGCGGGTTTCGTGATGCCGGGGATGGACAACCGCGGCTGCGCCGGCTGGGGCCGGCAGCATTTCTTCGGCATCCCGCGCGACGAAGGGCGCACCTACGAGCGGATGTGGGAGTTCTGCATGGCCTCGCGCGACAGTCTCGACATGATCTTCATCGCTTCGTGGAGCGACTACACCGAGGGGCACGAGATCGAGCCTACGGTAGAAAACGGCGATCGCGAGCTGCGCACGACGCTGCGCTATGCCGCGCAGTTCAAGGAGTTCGAG
Source organism: uncultured Alistipes sp. (assembly GCA_964431265.1). Lineage (GTDB taxonomy): Bacteria > Bacteroidota > Bacteroidia > Bacteroidales > Rikenellaceae > Alistipes. The sequence continues at coordinate 15,545 of CAYSJF010000011.1, forward strand.
GCCGACGATGCGGGACTGGAGCTGCCGGCACGGCTCTTTGCGTTGCGCAAACGCAGTGCTCTGCTGGCGGCGGCCCGTCGCAAGACCGTCGACGGGGATGCGCAGCTCGACCGTGCGGCCTGCGCCATGGCCGAGGGGCGATATGCCGACGCCGAGCGATTGTTGGCCGATGCCGACGCGATTTTCGGGGCTTTGGAGGCTAAATTGAAACGTCGTGTGCTCGACCTGACCGCTGCGGATTTGCGGTTCGGCCGCGAGGCTTCGTGGGGGACATGGAGCGCCGATCCCGAACTGAAAATCTACTTCCCCGCATGGGCGCTCGGGCCGTTGATGGGCGCGCGTACTCACCGGGGTTATATCGAGTTCGAGTATTTCGACGGGGAGCCGGACGACCGTTTCGCTTTCGTCTACTCGCGCACGGAGCGGCAGCCCAAGGATTCGTTCGCCACGGTGGCGAAGTTCCGTACCGATGGCACGGGCGAGTGGCGCCGCGTGCGGGTCGAACTGGCGGCCGAAAACGTGCTCTATGACATGACGCCCGGCTTCACGTTCCTGTTCAAAGGGCCGGTGCGGGTGCGCGACATTTCGTTCCACTATATCCTGTTCAAATGATACGGAAATCATTATTGTCGTCGTCCTTCCTGATTGCGGCGATCTTTTTCGCCGGGAGCTGCCGCGGCCCGGAGCGGAGCGGCAATGCTTTTGGGTTCGAGGATCGGGGCATGGCCTGCGAGGTGGAGTTCCGCTCGGAGCGGGCGGTGCGTATACTCGTGCGGCCCGACACGGCGAGCCTCATGACCCGTCGGCTGGTCGTCGTGCCGTCGTCCGAAAGGGTGGCGGTGCAGTGCAGGCGGGATGACGGAGGGTATGTCTTCCGCACTTCGCGACTCGAAGTGCGCTACGACCGGACTTCGGGCCGCTTCTCGTTCTATGATCCGAAGCAGGGGCGTCTGCTGCTCGAAGAGGAGGCACGGAGTTTCGCACCCGATACGGTGGGCGGCGAGGCGTGTTACGGCATCGCGCAGCGCTTCCGCACCTCGGAGGAGGAGTCGCTTTACGGCTTGGGACAATATCAGACGGGCGGCGTGGATCGCAAGCGCGACACGGTGCTTCTGCTGCAGGCCAACAAGGAGATCGTCGATCCCTATCTCGTCTCGACGCGCGGCTACGGCTTATTGTGGGATAACTATTCGGCGTCGGAGTTCCGCGACGGAGGCGATCGGTTCGAATTCGTTTCGGAGGTGGGCGATGCCGTCGACTACTGGTTCGTGCGGGGAGACGATCCGGCCGACTGCGTGCGGGGCTATCGCGAGCTGACCGGGGCGGCGTCGTTGCCGCCCAAGTGGGTCTTCGGGTTCTGGCAGTCGAAGGAGCGCTACAAGTCGTTCGACGAGCTGGAGAGCGTCGTGCGCGAGTATCGCCGGCGGGGGATTCCGCTCGACGTGATCGTGCAGGATTGGGAGTATTGGGGCGACCGCACGCACTGGAACTCGCTGTGCTGGGATTCGGTGCGGTTCGCCGATCCGGTCGGGCGCATCGCGCGGCTGCATGGGGAGTACGGCGTGCGGCTGATGCTTTCGGTGTGGCCGGGATTCGGCCCTGCGACGGCCGTCTATCGCGATCTGGAGCGCGCCGAGGCGCTGTTCGACGAACGCACCTGGGCGGGCTACAAGGTTTTCGATGCTTTCGATCCCGCGGCCCGCGACATCTTCTGGGCGCATTTCAGCTGGGGATTGCTCGCCTCGGGCGTCGACGGCTGGTGGATGGATGCCACCGAACCCTCGTTCCGCGAGGGCTTCACCCAACGGCGGCAGGAGGCGCGCACCAAATCGGCCGGCCGCACGGCTTGGGGCGCTTTCCACCGCTATCTGAATGCCTACTCGCTTGTCTGGATGGGCGACCTCTATGCCCGCCTGCGCACGGCGCAGCCCGACCGGCGGCCTTTTCTTTTCACCCGCTCGGCATTCGCCGGGCAGCAGCGCTACGGCACGGCCGTATGGTCGGGTGACGTGGTGGCGTCGTGGCCGAATTTCCGGCGCCAGCTCGCTGCGGGCGTGGGGCTTTCGGCCGCAGGATTCCCGTGGTGGACGGTCGACGCGGGCGGATTCTTCGTCTCGACCAACGGCGGCGCCTATCCGCGCGGCCTCTCCGACCCCGACTACCGCAACCTCTATGCCCGCTGGTTTCAGTTCGCGGCGTTGCTGCCGATCTTCCGCGCACACGGCACCGACGTGCCGCGCGAGGTGTGGCAGCTGGGCGACGAGGGAAGTGTGGATTATGTCAATCAATTGAAATACATCGAATTGCGTTATTCGTTGATGCCGTTCATCTATTCGGCGGCCCGTGCGGTGGCGGCGGACGGCGCTTCGATGATCGAGGCGCTCGGCATGGCCTTTCCCGAGGATCGGGCCGTCGCCCGGGCGGACGACGCCTATATGCTGGGCGGTGCGCTCCTGGTGCGTCCCGTTTTCGAGCCGATGCCGGCCGGAGCGGAGCGCCAGCGAGTGGAAACCCTGCTGCCGCGGCATGCGGGGGCGTGGTGGTACGACTTCTTCACGGGCGAGGCGTATCGGGGCGGCGAACGGGTCGCCCGGGTGTGCGACCTGACCGAGATGCCGCTCTATGTCCGCGGCGGGTCGATCGTACCGCTGGGCGAGGTGAAACGCTCGACGATGGAGCGGCCCGACGAGCGGCTCGAAATCCGTATCTATACCGGTGCCGACGCCCGGTTCGCGCTCTATGACGACGCGGGCGACGGCTTCGGATATGCCGCAGGCGAATATGCGCTGGTGCGCATGGAGTGGGACGAGGCGGTGGCGACGCTGCGCGTGGCCCGGCGCGAAGGTGCCTACGAGGGTATGGCCCGCACGCAGCGGTTGACGCTGCGGCTGTTCCGCCCCGGAGAACCGCCCGTCGAACGGACGGCGGAGTATGCGGGCGAACCGTTGAATATACATTTTAACGAACCGAAGATATGAAATTCATCGTTCGAATTCTTGCAGGTTTTCGTGCTTCGGCCAAGCCCGTGCGAGCACGGTTTTGCTCTCGGCTTATCGAAAACGTTGTTTTGGTGCTGGCGCTCTGTTCGCTGACGCAGGTGTCGGCGCGCGAGAAATATACGGTCAATGAGGCGTGGCGCTTCTGCAGGAGGGAGATCGCCGAAGCGTTCCGTCCCGATACGGACGACAGCGGGTGGGAGGTCGTCGATTTGCCGCACACGTGGAACGCTCAGGATGCCGACGACGACGTGCCGGGTTTCTACCGTGGCCCGGCGTGGTACCGCAAGCGGCTGTTCCTGCCGGAAAGCATCGCGCAGAAGCAGGTCTACCTCTGTTTCGAGGGGGTGAACCAGACGGCCGAAGTGTGGGTCAACGGTCATTTCGCAGGCCGGCATGCGGGCGGTTACACGCGCTTCGCGGTGGATATCACGTGCTGGGTCGCGGCGGGCGAGAATCTGGTGGCCGTGAAGGCGGACAACAGCCACGATCCCGATATGCCGCCTTTGTCGGCCGATTTCACCTTTTTCGGGGGTATCTACCGCGATGTCAGCGTGCTCCTGACCGACCGGGTGCACGTGGCGCCCACGGACATGGCATCGTCGGGGGTCTACCTCACGACGCCTGTCGTCTCGGAGCGCGAAGCGACGCTCGATGTGCGGACGCTGGCCGCCAACTGCGGCAGCGAAGTCGTGCGCGTGCGGGTGGAGCATCGGATCGTGGCGCCCGACGGCCGGGAAGCGGCCCGCGGGGAGTGCCGGGTAGAAATTCCGGCGGGCGAGGTCGCCGAGGGGGTGTGCCGCGGCATCCGGATCGCCGATCCGCAGCTGTGGGACATCGACGCCCCGAACCTCTACCGGGTGCTGACGCGCATCCTTGCCGAGGACGGCACGTTGCTCGACGAGGTATCGAATCCGCTGGGATTGAGGTGGTTTTCGTTCGACTCCGACACGGGTTTCACGCTCAACGGCCGGCCCCGCAAACTCCTGGGCACATGCCGCCACCAGGATTACAAGGGACGTGGTTGGGCGCTCTCGGATGCCATGCACGAGCGCGACATCCGTCTGCTTCGGGAGCTGGGCGGCAACTTCCTGCGCATTTCCCACTATCCGCAAGACCCCGTGGTGCTGGAGATGTGCGACCGGCTGGGGATCGTGGCTTCGGTGGAGATACCGGTGGTCAATGCGGTGACCGAAAGCGATGCCTTTTTGAACAACGCGGTGCACATGGCCCGCGAAATGATCCGTCAGGACTACAATCACCCCTCGGTGATGATTTGGGCCTACATGAACGAAGTGTTGCTGCGTCCGCCCTACCGGGAGCAGGCGCAGCTGGCGGCATATTACGAGGCGGTCGAACGGGTGGCTCGGGCCTTGGAGGAGACCGTGCGGCGAGAAGACCCCTCGCGCTATACGATGATGGCCTACCACAACGCGCCGGAAGCCTATGCGGCGGCCGGCCTGACGCGCATTCCGATGATCCAGGGCTGGAACCTCTACCAGGGGTGGTACGAACAGGACATCACGCGCTTCGAGCGGATTCTTGACCGGCTGCATGCCGAGTATCCAGACAAGGTGCTGATGGTTACGGAATACGGCGCCGACGTCGACCAGCGCGTACACTCGTTCGCTCCCGAGCAGTTCGACTTTTCGCAGGAATACGGATTGCTCTATCATCGCCACTACCTGCGCGAAATCGAGCGTCGGCCTTTCGTGGCGGGGTCGTCGGTGTGGAACCTCAACAGTTTCTATTCCGAGCCGCGCGCCGATGCCGTGGCGCATGTCAACAACAAGGGGCTGACGGGACTCGACCGCGAGCAGAAAGATACCTACCTCTTTTATAATAGCCGGCTCGGCGCAGGGTCGCAGCTTCGGATCGGCAACCGCTGCTGGGCGAACCGCGGCGGTGCGGACGACGGGCAGGGCCGCTCGGTGCAGCCGGTGCCGGTGTTCACCGACCGGAAAGCCGTTACGCTCACGCACAACGGCCGCAAGTTGGGTACGCAGCGCCCCCATGACGGAGTGGCGATCTTCGACGTGCCGTTCGTCGACGGCGAGAACCGCTTGGTCGCTACGGCCGGCGCGCTGACCGACGCATCGACCGTCGATTTCCGCTTGATGCGGGCCGCACCGGACGGGTTCACCTGTCTCAACGCGATGCTCGGCTCGCCCCGTTATTTCGACGACCGGACGGAGGGCGTGGCCTGGATTCCCGAGCAGCCCTACCAGCCGGGCGGCTGGGGCTATGTGGGCGGCCGTGCGCTGCGCCGCGAGGGTACCGGGTGGCTCGGTTCGGCGGCGAATATCCGGGGCACGGAGTGCAACCCGCTTTTCCAGACGCAGCGGGTCGGCATCGAGCGTTTCTGCGCCGACGTGCCCGACGGCAGCTATTCGATCTACTTCTACTGGGCCGAACTGGAGGGCGATGCCGAGCGCGAAGCGCTGGCTTACAACTTGGGAGCCGACGACGCCGGCACGCGCTATCGGGGCCGCCGCTTCGATGTGGCGGTCAACGGCACGACGGTGTTGGAGAACTTCTCGATCGCCGAAGAAGCCGGCTTCGCCCGGGCGCTGGTGCGCAAGGTCGAGGTCGTCGTGCACGACGGCGAGGGCATCCGCATCGACTTCCTGCCCCGGGAGGGCGAGGCGGTGCTGAACGCCATACGCATCTATCGCAACCACTGACGCCATGAGACGAATGTGGTGCTCTATCGTGCTGTCGCTGTGGGGACTCGGAGCTATGGCCCAAACGATCGGCGTGCCGTGGAATGCCCGTCGCACGCCGCGCTGCGAGACGGCGGAGGGACGCACGCTGCAGCCTCGCCGGATGCGGGGCGATACACTGGAGGTGCAGAGCGTGCGCTTCGTGCGTGTGCCGCAGCTGCAGATTGTACTCTGCATCGGTCAGTCGAACATGGCCGGGCGTGGCCCGCTCGACGGGGCGGCGTGCGATACGCTCGAAAACGTGTGGCTGTTGGAGGCCGGAGGAGGTTTCAAGCCGGCCGTGGAGCCGCTGAATCGTTATTCCTCTGTGCGCAAGGAGCTTTCGATGCAGTGCGTGGGACCTGCGGGCAGCTTCGCGGCGGCGTTTGCCGGAGCGACGGGCCGGCCGGTGGGACTGGTCGTAAATGCGCGCGGCGGTACCTCGATCGACGAATGGATCGGCTTCGACGGGCAGTTGCTCGATGCGGCCCTTGTACGGGTAGATGTTGCCCGGAAGTGGGGCGAACCGGTGGCCGTGCTGTGGCATCAGGGCGAAGCCGACGTGCGGCATCCGGAGCGTTACGAAGCGCGCTTGCGGCTGCTCGCGGAGCGTTTGCGGGCCGAGCTGAACGATCCGCAGTTGCCGTTCCTTTTCGGCGAAATCGCCCGGTGGAACTGGACGCGGCGGCCCGAGGGTACGGCGCCTTTCAATGCGATGTTGCGGGCGGTACGCCTGCCTCGCACGGCGTGTGTCGGCTCGGAGGGGCTGGAGCCGATGAAAGACGAGAGCGATCCGCACTTCTCGACTGCGAGCCAGCGCGAGTTGGGAAAACGTTATGCCGCGCAGCTGTTGCGTCTGCTGGAAGAGACAACCGAACCAACCCAATAAATGAACAAGATGAAAACGAAATGGATGATTTTGGCGGTACTTTGTAGCTGCCTGAACTTCGTCGCCTGTGCCGACGACTCGACGACTCCCGCCGAGGAGCGGCCCGGGAATGGCGACAAACCCGAGTACACCTATGCTACGGTCGAATTCCGCCGTTTGGTCAGCGGCTCGTTCCGCGGCTGGACGACCTACGAGGCGATCGCCGGCGGCGAAATCGCCGATGCGACGCAGACCCGCACCGTGGCGGGCATGAACTGGTTTTCGCCGGTGGATTTCCATGTCGAGACCCCGTGGGGCGGGCGCCTCGACTATGGCGAACCCTCGGCGGTGCGCGGCACGGAGGGCTATTTCCGCGTGGGCAAGGCCGACGGCCGCTGGTACTTCCTCGATCCCGATGGCGGGGCGGTGATCTTGCACGGCACGCAGCATGTGCATCCCTATCACATGGACGACACGCCCACGACCGAGCATGAAGCGGGCTACAAGGCACGCTTCGGCTCCGATGCGGCCTGGAGCCTCCAGACGGGGCAGCTGCTGGCTTCCTACGGAATCAACTACCTCTCCTACGGCGCCAAGCGCATCGCGCGCTTTCCCGACGAAATCCGCGACAACCTGCTCGCGCCCGATTGTTCGGCCCCCGGCAGCCTCACGGGACGCCGTAAGATCGCTTATGGCGAGAATCTCTATCTGCTGCGTACGTTCATGTGGGATATGACTACGAAATTGGGTTACGACTCGACTTTCGACACGGGCAAGTACAACCGTTTGGTGTTGGCGTTCGAACCCAAGTTCGCGGAGTATGTCGAGCAGTTGGCCCGCGAGAAGTGCGCCGACTTCCTGGGCGACGAGCACTTCGTGGGGTACTATCTGGACAACGAGCTGCCTTTCGTGGCCTATGAGAACAGCAGCGACACGCAGGGCGTGGAACTCAAGCATTTCCTTGCGTTGCCCGATGTCTACAGCGCTGCCCGTCAGTTCGCCCGCGACTTCATGGCCCGCGAGGGGATCGCCTCGGAGGCCGCGATCACGGCGGCCCACCGCGAGCGTTTCCGCGCCGAGGTCGCCGACTACTATTACCGGGTGACGACCGAAGCGGTGCGCAAGGCCGACCCGCAGCACCTGATTCTGGGGTCGCGTCTGCACGACTGGAGCAAGTATACGCAGGGGATCGTCGAGGCATGCGCCCGCTACTGCGACGCGGTGTCGATCAACTACTATTCGCGCTGGCAGCCCGAACCCGCCTATATGGCCGATCTGGCGACGTGGTGCGGCGAGCGGCCTTTCATCGTGTCGGAGTTCTATGTCAAGGCCGACGATGCGGCCTACAAGGGGCGCCCGTATGTCAACACGGACGGCGGCGGCTGGTTGGTGCGCACGCAGCGCAACCGCGGCGAGTTCTACCAGAATTTCTGTCTGCGGCTGCTCGAAACGCGCTGCTGCGCGGGGTGGATGCACTTCGAGTATTGCGACGGCTATGCCTCCGGCCGCGGGACGAACAAGGGTCTTGTGTCGGTGGAGTATCAGCCCTATACGGAGTATCTGTCGATGATGAAGACCCTGCACGACAACCTCTATGCGTTGGCGTCGTATTACGATGCGGAAAAGCGATAGGGGATATCCCTCTGAAATGCGACAACCCGGGATCACTTCCCGGGTTGTTTGTAAGAACCCCTGCATACGGATAGCACCGACGATCGTATGCGACAATGAGAAAGCCTTTGTTCGAAGCCCGGCATATGGGCCGAATAGGCTTGCCTGTGGGCGACTATTCGTACACTTTGGGCGCGACGATGCCCCGCAGGACGACCAGCGCGTTGATCGCCAGCGCCTCCAGCTCGTTTTCGCCGGGGTATACGGTGACGGGCGCGATGAATGAACACCGCTGGCGGATGGCCTCGACGATCGGTTCGTTGTAGGCGATGCCGCCCGTGAGCAGGATGCTGTCGACCTTGCCGGACATGGCTGCGGCCATGGCGCCGATCTGTTTGGCGATGTTGTAGCACATGGCGTCGAGCACCTTGCGGGCGCGCTGGTCGCCCTGCTCGATGCGTTCCATGACCTGGATGACCGAATTGGTACCCAGCAGCGCGACCAGACCGCCCTTGCTCGACACGAACTTGAGCAGCTCTTCTTTGGTGTATTGTCCTGAAAAGCATGTCTTTATCAACTCTGCCGACGGGATATTGCCGGCCCGGTCGGGTGCGAACGGCCCGTCGCCGTCGAGGGCGTTGTTGACATCGACGATGCGGCCCTGGCAATGCGCCGCGACGGAGATGCCGCCGCCCATGTGGGCGACGATCAGGTTCGATCGTTCGTAGACTTTCCCCGTTTTTTCGCAGTGCAATCGGGCTATGGCTTTCTGGTTGAGGGCGTGGAAGATCGGCTTGCGCGGACACATGGGCATGCCCGTGATGCGGGCCACGTCGTCCATCTCGTCCACCACGGGCGGATCGGCGATGTAGGCCTTGACCTTGGCCATGTGGGCGATCTGCGCGGCGAGCAGTCCTCCGAGGTTGCAGGCGTGGCGCATCTGGGCGTGACGCAGGTCGTAGCGCATGCGCGAATTGACCTCGTAGACGCCGGCCGTGACGGGGCGGATGAGGCCTCCTCGGCCGATGACGGCCGACAACTCGGCGATGTCGAATCCGTTGTCGCGGAGCATGGAGAGGATCAACCCGCGGCGCCAGTCGAGCTGGTCGATGACGTCGGCGAAGCGCGACAGCTCCTCGGTGGAGTGCCGCAAGGTGGATTCCAACAAAGGCCGCTCCTCCTCGTAGAGGGCGACCTTCGTGGAGGTGGAGCCGGGATTTATAGCCAGAATCTTATAGCTCATAAAAAGGTCTCGGTTCGGTTTGGGTCGGGTGTCGGTCGGGGGAGCGGTCCGACGCATGTGCGCCGTCGCAGCCGCCGGCAGGTCTCCGCTTCGCGCCCGCTCTGCCGGAGAGCGAGCGCAGCGGAGTCCGGAGTCGTCGTTTTATTTCGCAGCCAGGCAAGCCAGGGCGATGGAATAGAGTTTGGTCTTGCTGCTGTCGCCGCGCGAAGTCAGCACGCACGGCACCTTGGTACCCATGACCATGGCGGCCAGCTCGCCGCCGCAGAGGTGCGTGGTCGACTTGAAGAAGACGTTGGCCGACTCCAGGTTGGGGAACAGCAGGCAGTCGGGATCGCCGGCGACCGACGAACCTTTGACTTTCTTGTGCTCGGCGACCTCCTTGAACAGCGCGACATCGAGCGACAGAGGGCCGTCGACGATGACGTCGCCCAACTGTCCGCGGTCGGCCATCTTGGCCAGCAGCGCACCCTCGGTCGAGGAGATCACGTTGGGCAGTAGCTGCTCGGAAGGGGCGATGCAGGCGATCTTCGGAGTCTTGATGCCCAGCAGGTTGGCCGTTTGCGCGAGATAGCCGATCTGCTTCATCTTCTGCTTGAAGTCGGGCAGCGGAATCACGGCCACGTCGGACATCACGAGCAGCTTGTGGTAGCAGGGCATCTCCGAAATGGTGACGTGGCTCAACACGCCCTTGGGCGGAAAGAGACCGGCCTCCTTGTTGAGAATGCCGCGCATGTACTTGTCGGTCGAAACCAGACCTTTCATCAGCACGTCGGCATTGCCGGCCACGACGGCGGCCACGGCCTGCTGCACGCACTTGACGTCGGACTTCTCGTCGACGATGTTGAACGCCTTGATGTCGATGCCCGACTCCTGGCATACCTGCTCGATGACGGCCTTTTCGCCGTAGAGCGTAGGTTCGACCAGTCCCTCCTTATAGGCCTCGTAGACGGCCTCCAAGGTGTGCGAATCCTGGCCATAAGCCACGGCCAGGCGTTTTTTGCCTTTCTTTCTCGCCTCTTCGACGATTTCGGTAAGATGTTGAATCATGATTATTGTTTTTTTTGTGTTATTGCATGTATCGGAACAGCGAATCGTGTTGCGGTCGCATGATTCGCTGTCCGTTGTTCATTTCACCAGGTTGTACGTGTCCGTGGCGATGACCAGCTCTTCGTTGGTCGGGACTACGGCGACCTTGACTTTCGAGTCGGCGGCGGAGAGGATTTTGTTCACGCCGCGGGTGCCGGCATTGGCGTTCTTGTCGAACTTGACGCCCATGAACTCCAGCCCCGAGCAGACCGATTCGCGCATCTCGCACGAGTTCTCGCCTACGCCGCCCGTGAAGACGATCAGGTCGACGCCGCCCATTTCGGCCGCATACTGCCCGATGAACTTCTTGATGCGTCCGTAGTACATGTCGCGGGCCAGGATGGCGCGGGGGTTGCCCTCGTTGTAAGCCTTGTCGATGTCGCGCATGTCGCTCGAAATGCCCGTGAGACCCAGCACGCCCGACTTCTTGTTCATCATGGTGTCGAGCTGGGCGAAAGTCATGCCCTCCTTGTCGCCGATGAAGGTGATGGCGCTGGCGTCGACCTGGCCGCAGCGGGTGCCCATGACCAGACCGTCGAGAGGCGAGAAGCCCATGGAGGTGTCGAACGACTTGCCGTCGAGCACGGCCGTCACCGAACCGCCGTTGCCGATGTGGCAGGTGATGATCTTCGAGCGGTCGAAGTCGAGGCCGGCGAGCTTGGCGCCCTCGCGGGCCACGAACTTGTGGCTCGTGCCGTGGAAGCCGTATTTGCGGACGCGGTATTTCTCGTAGTACTCGTAGGGCAGGGCGAACATGTAGTTCACCGCGGGAATGGTCTGGTGGAACGAGGTGTCGAAGACCGTGACCTGCGGCACGCCGGGCAGCACCTGGTCGATGGCGTGGATGCCTTCGAGGCTGGCGGGGTTGTGCAGGGGCGCGATCTGACAGAGGGAACGGATTTTTTCTTTCGTGTCGTCGTTCACCAAACAGCTCTGGGGGAAGAACTCGCCGCCATGGGCCACGCGGTGGCCGACGGCCTTCACCTCGTCGAGCGAGGCGATGACGCCGTGGACGGGGTGGGTGAGCGCCTCCATGACCAGCTCGATGCCGGTGGTGTGGTCGGGAATGGGGCGGTGCAGTTCGAACGGCTCCTTGCCGACGGGTTTGTGCGTGAGGTCGCCCTCGGCCAGGCCGATACGCTCGACCAGACCCTTGGCGAGCAACTTGCTGGATGCGGATTCCATGTCGATGACCTGGTATTTGATCGACGACGAACCGCAATTGAGTACCAATATAACCATTGTGCTGAAAATATGAGTTGTTAGAATCTGAATGCGGCGAATTATAATATAAATGTAGGCGTATTTTTACAAATATGCAAATTTATGCGAACAATAGTGACGATCCGGTCGAATTTTCATGCCGGAGGGTGGAAAAATCGTCAGGAGGCATCGTCCGGTTCGTAGCGGTAGCCCACGCCCTTCACGGTGGTGATGCGCTGCCCGCCGATCTTCTGGCGCAGCTTGCGGATGTGCACGTCGATCGTGCGGTCGCCCACCACGACTTCGGAACCCCAGATGCGGGTGTAGATCTCCTCGCGCGGGATCAGCCTGCCGGGCGAGGAGCAGAGCAGTTCGAGCAATGCGAACTCTTTGCGCGGCAAGGCGATTTCGCGGCCGTCGACCTGCACCGTGTGGCGCTCGCGGTCGATCGAAAGACTCGGAGTCTGGGGCGCGGGGGCGTTTTGCGCATCGATGCGGTTGAGGATCGCCTTCACGCGGCTGACCAACAGCTTCATGCGGATGGGTTTGACCAGATAGTCGTCGGCTCCGACGTCGAAGCCCGTGAGCTGCTGCTCCTCCTCGCCCAGGGCGGAGAGGAAGACCACCACCGTGTCTTTGAGCCGCGGATCGCGCCGGATGGCGCGGCAGGTCTCGGCGCCGTCCATGACGGGCATCATGCGGTCGAGCAGGATGAGGTGGGGACGGCAGGCGACGGCTGCGGCGAGCGCCTGGGCGCCGTCGCAGGCCGTGAATACCTCGTAACCCTCCTTGAGGAGGTTGTAGCGGACGAACTCCAGAATGTCGGCCTCGTCGTCGACCAGCAGGATGCGGTGGCTCATGGAAAGAGTGGCGTTTTTCGGTTTCAGGCGAAGATACGAATTTTCCGCGGAAATCGTTCGTGGACATGGGAAAAATGGTTATATTTGCGGGATTCATACATCTACCTGTCACGGGTAACTCCTAATTCGCTATTGAGATGGCTACTGAAAAATCGACTCTCCCTGCTCCCGAGGAGCAGGTCGGCCTCGGGGCCGAAGCAGAACGGGCCGCGTCCGCCGCACCGGAAGAATCCGGTGTTGACGTCGCCGCCGAACCGACTCCCGCACCTGCGCGCGCCAAGCGTCCGCGCATCCGTACGGAGGCGTCCGAGGCGGTAGCGGCCGAAGCGGAACCGGCGGGAGCGGAGGTGGATTTCTCGGAGGAGGAGGCCGCGCTCGCCGCGCGCGATGCGGGTCTGGAGATCGAGGGCGAAACGGCTGAGGAAAGCGAAGCCGGCGAGGCGGCCGGAGCGCCGCAGGAGGAGCTGTTCGCGGCGCAGAACAAGGAGGAGTTGTTGGCCGAGTTCGCGCGCATGCTCGCCGAGCGTCCCGTGCAGACGATCCGCCGCGAGGTGGAGGCGCTGAAGATCGCCTTTTACCGCATGCGCCGCACCGAGGTCGAGACGGCCCGGCGCGAATTTCTGGCGCAGGGCGGTGCCGAGGAGGCGTTCGTGCCGGCGGTGGACGATGCCGAGACCCGGCTCAAGGAGTTGTTCAAGGAGTATCGGCGGCGGCGCGACGAGTTCATCGCCGCGCTCGAAGCGGAGAAAGAGAAGAACCTGCAGGTCAAGCAGGGGATCATCGAGGAGTTGAAGGAGCTGGTCTCCTCGGACGAGACGCTCAACCATACGTTCACCAAGTTCCGCGAGTTGCAGGCCCGCTGGAAAGAGACCGGCCCGGTGCCGCAGCTCGCCGTGAAGGATTTGTGGGAGAACTACAACCTGCAGGTGGAGAACTTCTACAACTTCATCAAGATCAACAAGGAGTTGCGCGACCTCGATCTGAAGAAGAACTGCGAGCGCAAGACGGCGCTCTGCGAAGCGGCCGAAGCGCTGGACGGGGAGCCGTCGATCGTGGAGGCGTTCCGCAAGCTGCAGAAGCTGCACGACGAGTGGCGCGAGACGGGGCCGGTGGCCAACGAGTATAAGGAGGCGCTGTGGGAGCGTTTCAAGGAGGCGTCGACCCGCATCAACAAACGTCATCAGGAGCATTTCGAAGCGCTCAAGGCCGAGCAGGTGAAGAACCTGGAGCTGAAGAGCGGACTTTGCGCGGCGACCGAGGAGCTGGCCCGGCGTCCGCTCGCCTCCCGCAAGGAGTGGAACCGCGCGAGCGAACGTCTGCTGGAGATTCAGAAGAACTGGAAAAGCATCGGGTTCGCCCCCAAGAAAGACAACAACCGCATCTACGAACGCTTCCGCGCGGCGTGCGACGAGTTTTTCGAGCATAAGCGCCGTTTCTACGAGGGTTTCAAGGCCGAGATGGATCGCAACCTGCAGCTCAAGATCGAGTTGTGCGAGGCGGCCGAGGCATTGGCCGGCAGCGAGGAGTGGAAGAAGGCGACCGACGAACTGATCGCCCTGCAGGCCCGCTGGAAAGAGATCGGCGCCGTGTCGCGCCGCCATGCCGATGCGGTGTGGAAACGCTTCCGGGCCGCATGCGATGCTTTCTTCGAGCGCAAGAGCGCCCGTTTCGCGACGGAGAACGACGAATACGAGGAGAACCTGCGGAAGAAATCGGCGCTGCTCGACGAAATGGCGGCGGCCGATGTCGCGGCGGGCGGTTACGACCTGATCCGCGAGTTCCAGCGTCGCTGGGGCGAGATCGGGTTCGTGCCCATCAAGCAGAAAGAGGTGATTCAGAAGCGCTACAAGGAGATCGTCGACAAGCTCTTCGCCGCCCTGCGGGGTTCGGAGCGCGACCGCTCGATGAACCGCTTCCGCGAAAAGGTATCGACGCTCAAGGCGTCGGGTGGGAAACGGCTGCTCTCCGAGCGCGAGCGGCTCTGCAACCGCGTCCGCCAATTGGAGCAGGAGGCGGCCCAGCTGGAGAACAACATCGGGTTCTTCGCCCGCTCGAAAGGGGCCGAGGCGCTGATCGCAGACGTGAAGTCGAAGATCGGGCGTCTGCGCGACGAGATCGCGGCGACGCAGGAGAAGGTGAAACTGCTCGATCGCCAGGCTGCCGAAGATCGGAAAAACGACAACAACGAAAAATAAACGGAAAGATCGATGAAAATCACTAAACCCAAGTACATATTCGTGACGGGCGGCGTGGCCTCGTCGCTGGGCAAGGGGATCATTTCGGCGTCGATCGCGCGGCTGTTGCAGGCCCGCGGCTACTCGGTGACGATCCAGAAGCTCGACCCCTACATCAACGTCGACCCCGGAACGCTCAACCCCTACGAGCACGGCGAGTGCTACGTCACGGAAGACGGCGCCGAAACCGACCTCGACCTGGGCCACTACGAGCGGTTCACGAACCACCCGACCTCGAAAGCCAACAACGTCACGACGGGCAAGATCTACAAGAGCGTGATCGAGAAGGAGCGCAAGGGCGAGTATCTGGGCAAGACCGTGCAGGTAATCCCCCACATCACCGACGAGATCAAGCGACGCATCCAGCTGCTGGGCCAGACCAAGAAATACGACGTCATCATTACCGAGATCGGCGGTACGGTGGGCGACATCGAGTCGCTGCCGTTCATCGAGTCGGTGCGTCAGCTGCGCTATTCGCTCGGCTACAAGAATACGGCGCTCGTGCACCTCACGCTGATTCCCTATATGGCCGCGTCGGGCGAGCTGAAGACCAAACCGACGCAGCATTCGGTCAAGGCGCTGTTGGAGAACGGGTTGCAGCCAGATATTCTGGTGTTGCGCACCGAGCGTCCGCTCACCGCGAACCTGCGGCGCAAGGTGGCGCTGTTCTGCAACGTCGACGCCAACGCCGTGATGGAGTCGATCGACGTGCCGACGATCTACGAAGTGCCCCTGCGCATGCACGCGCAGCATCTCGACGAAGTGGTGCTCGACAAACTGGCACTGCCCTCGGAGCAGGAACCCGACATGGCGGCGTGGAGCGAGTTCGTAGAGCGGGTGAAGCACCCCTCCCGGCAGGTGGAGATCGCCCTGGTGGGCAAGTACACCGAGCTGCCCGACGCCTACAAGTCGATCTGCGAGTCGTTCGTGCATGCCGGTGCGATGAACGACTGCAAGGT
>CAYSJF010000012.1:0-29027 GCA_964431265.1 uncultured Alistipes sp.
CGGCACGTCGCGCATCATGCCCGAACCGGCTCCGCGCCCGGCGATCTTTTTCACGGGACAGCCGAAGTTGATGTCGATGACGTCGGGGTTCGCCGCCTCGGCCATGCGGGCCGCCTCGACCATGGGTTCGATCAGGTGGCCGTAGATCTGAATGCCCACCGGACGCTCGGCCTCGTCGATCTCCAGCTTCTTGAGCGACTTGGCCGCATCGCGGATCAACCCGTCGGACGAAATGAATTCGGTATACACCATGTCGGCCCCGAACCGCTTGCACATGTAGCGGAACGACGGGTCGGTCACGTCCTCCATCGGAGCCAGCAGCAACGGGCGCTCCCCGAGGTCTATGTCGGCTATCTTCATGCTGCAGATCGATTTTGCCTGCAAAGGTAGTTGATATTTGACAATAAAACGCTAAATTTGCGTGCTAAATTCCACTTATGCACATGAACATCGAGACCTTTATTTCGGATGCCGTCCGCCGCACGGTCGAAACGCTCTACGGGCCGCTGGAGGGCGAGGAATTGCAGATTCAGAAGACCCGCAAGGAGTTCGAGGGCGACTATACGCTCGTGACGTTCCCGCTGCTGCGCCGAAGCCGCAAATCGCCCGAAGCTACGGCGACCGAAATAGGCGAACATATGACGGCTAACATGCCCGAGATCAAGGCTTACAACGTCATCAAAGGCTTTCTGAACCTCTCGCTCGACGCGTCGTTCTGGGCCGCGCGCTTCGCGGAAATCAGGGCCGACGAACACTTCGGCGAGGCTCCCGCGTCGGGTCGCACGGTGATGATCGAATACTCGTCGCCCAACACCAACAAGCCGCTCCACCTGGGTCATATCCGCAATAACCTGCTGGGCTACTCCGTGGCCCGGATTCTGGAAGCCAACGGCCACAAGGTCATCAAGGCCAATCTGGTCAACGACCGCGGCATACATATCTGCAAGTCGATGCTGGCGTGGAAGCTCTACGGCAACGGCGAGACGCCCGCGTCGTCGGGCATGAAGGGCGACCACCTGGTGGGCAAGTACTATGTGGAGTTCGACAAGCACTACAAGGCTCAAATCAAGGAGCTTATGGCTGCCGGCCGAAGCGAGGACGAGGCCAAGAAATCCGCCCCCGTCATGCTCCAGGCGCAGGAAATGCTGCGCAAATGGGAGACCGGAGACCCCGAAGTGCGTGCGCTGTGGGAGATGATGAACGGCTGGGTCTACGAGGGTTTCGACGTGACCTACAAGGCGTTGGGCGTAGACTTCGACAAGGTTTACTACGAGTCGCAGACCTATCTGCTGGGCAAGTCGCTGGTGGAGGAGGGATTGAAGAAAGGCGTGTTCTACCGTCGCGACGACAACTCGGTGTGGATCGATCTGACGGGCGACGGGCTGGACGAGAAACTGCTCCTGCGCGGCGACGGCACGTCGGTCTACATGACGCAGGACTTGGGCACGGCATTCCGCCGCTTCGAAGACGACAAGCTCGACGACATGATCTATGTGGTAGGCAACGAACAGAACTACCACTTCCAGGTTTTGAAGCTGGTGCTCAAGAAATTGGGCTACGCCGACTGGAGCGACCATATCACCCACCTCTCCTACGGCATGGTGGAGCTGCCCGAGGGCAAGATGAAGTCGCGCGAAGGTACGGTGGTCGACGCCGACGATCTGATCGCCGCCATGGTGCAGACGGCCCGCGAAATTTCGGCCGAATCGGGCAAGCTCGACGGCTGCACCGAGGCGGAAGCCGAGGCCGTGTCGACGACGGTCGGTCTGGGTGCTCTGAAGTACTTCATCCTCAAGGTCGATCCCAAGAAAACGATGCTTTTCGACCCGCGCGAATCGATCGACTTCAACGGCAACACGGGGCCTTTCATCCAGTACACCCACGCGCGCATCCGCTCGATCCTGCGCAAGGCGGGCATAGAGTCGCCGGCATCCGACGAAAACGACCGACCGAAGACGGTGCAAGGCCAATCGTCCCCTGCAAAGCCTATAAAAGAATCGGATGCCAAGGTCGAACTCGGCCGCTGGGCTGCGGAGACCGGTTCGCTGCTTCTGCCCGAGGAGATCGATTTGATGAAAATGCTCACCGAGTATCCGGCTACGGTGAAAGCCGCCGGCGACAACTTCGCCCCCTCGATCATCGGAGCCTATGTCTACGAGCTGGCCAAGCAGTTCAACGGCTACTACCACGACCACTCGATCCTCAAGGAGGAGAACCCCGACATCCGTCGCCTGCGGCTGGAGCTGGCCGGGCAGGTGGCCCGCATCATCCGACTCGGCATGAAGCTGTTGGGCATCGACGTACCGGAGCGGATGTAGAAAAAGCACCGGATAGAAAAAAACTTTCGACTGCCCGGCAGCTAAAAAGTTCGCCGCATCTTATACGATTTCGCCCCCGCGGAGATGTCCTGCGGGGGCAATTCGATTTCCGAAGGGGGGGCGCTACTTCCCGATGTTGATGAACGGCAACGCTCCACCGCCGGTGTATTGCGGCAGCTTGCCGTCCCACTTGTCGATAGCGTCCTGCTGAACGAGCAGCGGGCTGAGCGACTGCGCCACGACACGGTTGTAGTAGGCTTCGCCGTCGCCCTTGATCCGCAAGGCCTGCGCCTCGCCCTGGGCCTTGGCGATCTCGATCTTGGCGTTGGCTTCGGCTTCCTTGACCTTGTTTTCGGCTTTCAACGCATTCTGCACGGCTTCGTTCTTGGCGTTGATCGCCTCGGCCAACGACTGGGGCGGCGTGATCTGCGAGGTGAACTCCTCGACGATGAAGCCCTCGGACGAAAGGCTCACTTCCAGCCGTTTGCGCACCTCCGACTCGAATTCGCCGCGGTGCGACATCAGATAGTCGGACGTATACTGATTGGCGCAGGTGCGATAGGCCTCGTAGATGCAGGTGCGGATATAGCCGTCCTCGATCTCGGCCAGCGTCTTGCGGTATTTGGTGAAAACGGTCGTCGCCTTGTCGGGGTCGAGCCGGTAGGCAATCGTCGGATCCATGGTGAACTCTGAAGCATCCTTGGCATTGACGCGAAACGGCTCGTAGGTCTTGCGCTGCACGTAGATCGGGTACTCGAAAATCTTCTGCGTGATGGGGTTGAACCACACCCACCCCTTGCACGTGCCCAGCACGCCGCCGTACTGGCTGGCATCGGACGACCATTTCTTGAACCGGATGCCTACCGAGCCGCTGTCGATCGTCGTGCAGCATGCGCAGGCGAGCGCCACCAACAGGACGATGGCCAGAAAAGGCACCACGAACTTCAACTTAACTTGAACCACTGAAAATTGACCGGTTTTCATATCCTATCGAATTTTATAACGTTCGCAATACTTCCTTGAGCAGATTCCAGAACTTGGGCACCGTGGCGATTTCGAGCCGTTCGTCGGGCGAATGGACGCCGCGCAGCGTGGGGCCGAACGAGACCATTTCGAGTTCGGGATACTTTTCGAGGAACAGTCCGCATTCCAGACCGGCATGGATCGCCCGCACCTTGGGTTCGGTGCCGAAAAGACGCCGATAGGCCTCGGCCGTGATCTCCAGCAACCGCGACTTCGGATCGGGCGCCCAACCGGGATAACCGTCGGAATGGGCGACATCGGCACCGGCCAGTGCGAACACCGACTCGACCATCTGCGTGACGTAGGTTTTGGCGCTTTCGACCGACGAGCGCTGCGACGAGGTGACGACGATCCGCCCCTCCTCGAACTTTACCGAAGCAAGGTTGGTCGACGTCTCGACCAGTCCGGGCACGGCGGCCGACATGGCCACGACACCGTTGGGTACGCCCACGAGCGAATAGACCAGTCCGAACTGCGTCCCGGGTTCCAGCACCTCGTCGACCTGGGGCATCTCGTTGAGCGTGATGCGGAAATTGGGTTCGCGCAACCGGAATTCGGCCTCGAGATCGGCGGCGAAAAGTTCGTAGCGCTTCTCGAAATCCTTCTTCAACCGCGTAGGCACTCCGAAGATGGCGTAAGCCTCGCGCGGAATAGCATTCCGCAAGTTGCCGCCCGAAAAATAGCTCAACCGCAACTCGCACGACTGCATGCCGTCCCACAGCAGACGGGCCACGGTCTTGTTGGAGTTGACGCGGCCCTTGTCGATGTCGTCGCCCGAGTGGCCGCCCAGCAGATCGGAGACATCGACCCGGAAGAACGAATAGTTCTTCGGCGCCTCCTCCATGGCGAGCTTGAACGTGGCGACGGTATCGACGCCGCCGGCGCACCCGATGAAGAGTTCGCCCTCGTCCTCCGAATCGAGGTTGAGCAGATATTGCCCCTGCAACATCCCCTCGCCCAGCTCGAAAGCCCCGGTGAGGCCCGTCTCCTCATCGACCGTGAACAGCGCCTCTAAAGGGCCGTGCTCGACCGCAGGATCGATCAGCGCGGCCAGCGCAGCGGCCATGCCGATGCCGCAGTCGGCACCCAAGGTCGTGCCCTCGGCCCGCACCCACTCGCCGTCAATCTTCGTGCGGATGGGGTCGTTGTCGAAATCGAACTCCACATCGGAATTCTTCTCGCAGACCATATCCATATGCGACTGCAGGATGACTGCAGGATGCTCCTCGTAACCGGGCGTCGCCGGCTTGCGGATCACCACGTTGCCCACGGCATCCTTCTGATATTCGAGACCGTGGCTTTCGGCGAAGTCGACCAGAAAATCGATGATCTTGCCCTCTTTCTTCGAAGGGCGCGGCACCCGGGTGATGGCATCGAACTGCTCCCACACCGTGCGGGGTTCCAAATTGGCGATTTCAGACATACGATAATTACGATTTGGTTCGCACAAAAACGACTGCCCCGGACGCTGCCGAACTCGTTCGCGCATGCGACGAGGCGGATCGTTCACCGCAAAAATACGAAATTATCGCCAACTTGTTATCGCCGACCTCAAATATGTTGCACGTCCCGCTCTATGGCTGCGCATCCTCGGCCGGCCGGAAACCGAGGGTAAACGGCATACGGCTTGCGGAAACGGAGAAAAAACACTAATTTTGAGCGGAAAAGCCTATGGATATGGATTTCAGGATCGGACACGGATACGACGTACATGCCCTGGCCGAAGGGCTGCGTCTGGTGCTGGGCGGGGTGGAGATTCCCCACGAGAAAGGGTTCGTAGCCCATTCGGACGGCGATGTGGCGATACACGCCCTGTGCGACGCACTGCTGGGCGCTGCAGCGTTGGGCGACATCGGGCAACACTTCCCCGA
This sequence comes from uncultured Alistipes sp., assembly GCA_964431265.1. GTDB lineage: Bacteria > Bacteroidota > Bacteroidia > Bacteroidales > Rikenellaceae > Alistipes. The sequence continues at coordinate 5,213 of CAYSJF010000012.1, forward strand.
CACGTCGGACGACTATGCGGGCATCGACTCGAAACTGCTGCTGCGCCGTGTGGCGGCGATGCTGCGCGAAAAAGGCTACGAAATCGGCAACGTCGACTGCACGATCCGCATGCAACGGCCCAAACTCCGCCCTTATATCGACGCCATGCGCCATGCCCTGGCCGATGCTATGGGTGTAGACGATGACCGGGTGTCGGTCAAAGCTACGACCACAGAGCATCTGGGCTTCGAAGGGCGCGAAGAAGGCGTGTCGGTCTCGGCCGTGGCATTGATTTTTCGGCCATAAGGGCCGAAAATTCACAATTCACAATCAAGAATTTCGTTCTTTTCGATTCTCAATTGCGAAGATCAGTTCGTCCGCCGGAATTTAGGATCGCCCATACGTCTGTCCCCAAGCCACCCGACATAGCGCATCGTAACGTCGGGAACGGTCAATGTGAGGACGGTTTCGCCGGTGACGGTCGAAATGACGAACTCGGCATGGCAGGAGGCATTGCCGTCGGCGAAATCGAACGACACGCGCCACCCCCACGGCATGCGCGAAGCGCGGTAATCGGCGATCGACGTCGAATCGAAATCGAGCATCCAAACATTCTGCGCGATACCCTGTTCGGCGGGCAGGTGCACCTCGACCCGATCAACCAGCAGTCCGAAAAAGCAGTAGTCGGCATAGATCGACCGGATCGTCCCGCCGGATATCTCCTGCATCGAATTGGGATAGAACAGATAGTCGCGCGACTGCACGAGCGAGTCGATGCGCGCGGCGTAGGCTTTGGCGCGGTAAGCCCGGCGTTCGGCGCGGGTCATATGCCCCGCGGGCGTCTCGTAAACGGTCGTGTGTTCGACGATGTGTTCCGGAGCCTGCTGCACGGGCACGATGGTGAGCTGCGGCACGCTGTCGACCGCAGCCGAACCCACGACGATCTGCGGCAGCGGAACAACCGGTGACACAGTTTGCGGCACAACCGACACAACCGGCTCGGCCGATACTGCCGGCATTGCTGCTACTGCTTGCGGCGAGCGGGCAAAAACGGCACCGGCTGCGAGCAGCACGGTGCCGAACGAAATGAAAATCTTCATCAATACAACTGCGAAATGGTGCCCGAGTACTCCACGGCGTTGTACCACGGATTGGTGATCGTGAGGTTGGCGCCGCCCGTGCGGGAGAAGATCTCGAACGTGAACGTATAGGTCGAGGCCGAATAGAGCGACGTGGTAAAAGTCACCATCCAGCCCTCGTTGGTCTGCTCGGTGGTATAACCCTGAAGGTCGGAGACCGTGTAGTTGAGGATCGTGACGTAGTAAGGCGGCACATAGCCCTTGATGTAGGGCAGGCAGATGTCGGCCGTGTCGTCCCAGATACCGATGTTGAACGAGGGGTTCATGATCTGGCGCACCGGGCCGGCCGGCTGGCGCTGCATGGTCTGGGGGTTGAACTGGAAATTGCGCGAGAGGACGATCGAATCCATCGTCTTCTCATAGCTGGCGATGCGTTCGGCACGGCGTTTCTCGCGCACCTCGCGACGCTCCTGCTTGGGCGAGAGCATCTTCTTCTGCCCGATCACGGTGGCGGCAGCAACGCATAACAACAGACTGCAAAGAAGAATGGCTGTTTTTTTCATGGCACATAAAGGTTTTGGTTACGCCCATGAACTGCAAAATCGGTGCCTAACTTACAGAGGAGACAGTGGGTTCAGACAAAATGGAGAGTGTTGGGGGGGCGATGCTGCATAGTCTTCTGATTTTGTTTGTTAATTGTTTTTTATTTAAATATGTTACACCTGAACCGCATGCTACAAACAACCCATTCATATATGTAACATCATCAATTGACATTTATAGTTTGAATAGGTACAAATTAATTCTCTTATCGGTTGAGTTTGAACAAAATAGTTAGTGATCCCAGAAGATTCTACGAAGAGAGTGAGGCTATCAGTGTTCTTGTAGTGATGATGATCCCTCTTTAATAAAACAAAAAGATATAATATTTGCACTAATTTGATAGCTAACTGTCAAATAAAATTACACCCGTAATCTAAATGTTTACAAGCGTATTGCTACGATCTCAAACAAAATGACAGAGTAAATACCAGTGGAATAGAATTTTTAGACGTGCTATGTCTGTTGAATCACTAATATATCCTTAAGCTTGAAGACTTTGTATGTTTTGCAAGAAATAGAGTTTTCCAAGGCGTCTTTTGTTTGATTTTTAAGTCATCAGCACCATGGAAGATGAAAATGAAGTGGGGCACTATGTTTTGTACGTTTGCTTGCAAAATGGAGTTAGTATCTCTTTTAAAGGAGAAAGAAATTCAAATTTTGGATGCCTTGACTAATAACCATTCATAATGAAACATTATTCTGCTAAAAGCAGTTTAATGTGGTTTTCTCCATCTTGTTATTTCCATTATTTTATTATATGGTTTATACCATTCATGCTTGTCAATTGCAGTTGGTAAGCATATTTTCCCTTGTTAATATATACAAAGATTATTACAATAATATTTGAGGGTGAATTATTCTGATAATCGAATTAGGCATATTAAAATATAGATAGGTTTAATTTTATGGGAATGATCTAATAATAGCTTCAGTCTATTACAACCCGGAGATGTAAAAAATATTTAATATTTAATATACAATACATATAAAGTCTTTTAGATAACAAAAATAGTTTTATCTTTGTATATCTAAAATTCATAACACCATGAATGCAATTGTAATTGATTTAAATGCGAGCAGAAATGCGCAATCATTTCATGCAACTAATTTAATTCATTCCAAGGAGTTAGAGCAAGCTAAAACTTGGATCAAAGAAAAAATACAACATATAGATAACATAAAAGAAGGTAAAAGACAAGCACATTTAAGATTGCATGATACCATTACAATTCTCGGAAGTAGAGGTAGTGGCAAAACATCTTTTTTGTTAAGTTTGTTAGAGGAATGTCGTACACCCAAAGATAAGGACGGGATAGAGGGCATAGAAGTCATAGATCTTATTGACCCAACACTAATTGAAGAAAAAGGACATATATTTCTTACTATTTTGTCTGAAATAAATAACAAAGTATCAAATGCCTTGTTAAAAAATGATGGTAGTTTAAATAATGAATCAAATGAATATTTAAGAAAAACAGAATGGGATAACAGGCTTAAAAAATTAGCAAAAGGCTTGCCCGCAATGGATATTATAAATAATGGATATCAAGATTGGCAAGATCCTGAATTCATTATGAATAACGGATTGCAAAATGTGTATGCCGCCCGCAAATTAGAATCAAATTTTCATGAGTTAATAGAGTTAGGATTAAGAATTCTAAATAAAAAAGCTTTTATTATTGCTCTGGATGATATTGATATCGACTTTAAAAGAGGTTGGCCTGTATTAGAGATGATTAGAAAATATCTTACATCGCCATATATTATAACCATATTAAGTGGTGACATCCAACTATTTTCGAAAGCTATTAGGAAACAGCAATGGAAAAACTTTGGCAAACCTCTATTAAAAAATGAATGTGAAAAACTGGATAGAATAAAAGAATATGATAGTCTAGTAACAGAGATGGAAGGGCAATATATGCTTAAAATAATTCAGCCTCAACGTCGAATTCATTTAATGACTATACAAGAAAAGATAGATGCAATTGGTAAAGATGAAAATATCAATATATATATTAATGAAAAAGATTTAAATGGAAATAACAGAATTGATAAATACTACGACTCGAAATTAAAGGAATTAGGGATAAACAATCCATCACAAGAAGCAGCTTATAGGATTTTTTTATTAAGCCTCCCTATCAGAACTCAAATACAATTTTTATCTATTTTAGAGACGAATAACAACCATGTAAAAATAGTAGAAGCTTTTCTGTGTGATTTATATGAAAATGGGATAGATATTAATATGCTTCAATCCAATGAAAAATATTTAATTCCGATTATATTACAAACACTTGTAAATAAGAAGGCTATAGATGATGCATATCAATTACAACCTACGACTACAGATACAAATTTGAATAAGACTGTGATGTTGTTGAGTTTTATTTTTAGCCAAAAAGTAAAATTGTATCCGGAACTTATTTTCGACTATCTTATCAGAATAGGATATATCCGAAATATACTAAATATCATAGGATATCAGAGTGATACAGATTTAAATTTCACATTATCACCAAGTGTTGAACATCTGTGTCAATATGTAGGACTCTATCGAGATACAAACCTTAGAAATATTTCATGCTCAATATCTGCATACTTAAGTGCTACAAAAGAAAAGAGGTCGCAAAAACATCATCTAGGAATGACTTTCTTACCCGGTTTAGCGCAAAAAAGAAAACGAAATGATCTTATTTCATGGCGAATTGATGATGTTTTTAGTCATGAATCTAAAACTGCACAAAATATTGCATTCTTACCATTAAGTATAGCTCAACAAAGTGAAAATAATAATGGATATTTAATATATTCAATATACACCTTATTGGCGTCTATTGGAGAAATTATAAAAAAAGTAAAAGCAAAAGATGACGAGGATATTCTAGCATCATTGTCTCAACTCAAATCCTACCTCATACCAATGTTTAATAATGCAACCTCTATGGTTGATACAACAATAGATATAGAAGATGTGGCGGTGAAGGATGACAATGAGAAGTTCATGCGATCCATGGAAAAATGGGTTGCTGAGTATAACTTAAATTATATTTCTCCATATTTATTAGGTAAGATCAGTACTCGTCTATATGCTGCCATAACAAATATATCTGCCCTCCCTGACTCATCAAATCTTGGGGATAGTATGCACTTTAGGGTGATAATTTTATTTAATTCTGTTTTAATAGAGGAAATTAAGGAGAACATGCCCCATCTTATTAAAAATATCAATCTAAATAATCCGAACTTTAAAGATAAAATATTTATTGACAACGTGAATTGGATATCCAACCAAATTGATAAAGATAATGATTTAAAGTTATCAAAATGGATATTTTCTTGTCCAATATTATTAGTGTTTTTAAATTTAACAGAAAGAGGAGAGTTTAGCCTATATAATTGTTTAACGCGTTTTATTGATAATGATATTTTGCAAAAGAATGAGCAATTCTCTATTTATCAGACATTGCGAAAAGTCACATATGACGATCCTTTCAATTCTAATAAATTAAATGATGCAGAGTCAATAATGATAAAACCTAAATTTAGAAGCGTTAAAGAAGACGAACGTCAAAAAGTTATAAGATTCTTGAGACGAAGAAGAATCCCTCGTGAATTATTTGATACTAGAGGAACCCAAAAAGAACAAATGGAGGCAAATAATACGATTCGAGTCCTTACAAAAGGATTCTTCGAGGAGAAAGAATTGGATTCCGACATGTTAAGTTCATTTAGAAAATATCTAAAAGAGAATAATATTACATGGTAACATATTCTATAATAAGGCATCTATTATCTGATAAAGATTCGCTAGCAGATTATTATTCTGGTAAATTGCCGACATTACATGATGTTAGACGGAGAATATTCCTGATGGAACGTCAGGAGGATATTTGCATTCCCGATCATTATTATCGTATGAATGTAGAAAAAGGATTTAACAAAATAGAATCCATTGGACAGCTTCTTCGTATTGGGCTTTATAGACTTGGATGGGAGCATTTGGAGTTGAGAAATGATAGAATATATGTTAAACAGACAAAACAAAACCAATGGCAGAACTTGATAACATATATCCCGCCATTGGTTTTACAGATAGCATTTCTACATATAACAAAACCCCTTGTGAGCAAGAATAATTCGGATATTGTCAATTATTTTCATAAATACATTCTTCCCAATACAAAAAATACGGCTTTGCCATATCCGTATATCTCGCAATTAGAAACGTATTTAAATCATATTGGAGGACTGCATGATCTTCATATGCATTTAAATGGCTCTACCGAAACAGATCGTGCATGGGCAGATTTTCTTGCGGAGCCCAATATTGTTTATAAAGAAATCAAAAATTCAGGCAAAAATAATCTGGTAAAAGAGCAAATAGAGCAAGAACTTGGTCGGCATAATTTACAAGATATGATAAATATGTTATATTGTGCAAGAACTATAAGGGATATATTGTTCGCCTCTTTATTTAATATACCATTGCCATTTGAAAAAAAAACATGTACGCCGACTGAATTATTAATAGAAATTCTTAATTTAGGGACGTCCCATAATCCAGGTCATGGTTCTGCATATCATCCATTTAACCAAATAATATATAGCTCAAATAAGCAAACAAAATATCCAATTGCTATTGAAGGTTTAATGTATTTATTAATTTTTAGCGATTTATCTGAACGTCCAAGAGAATCTATTGCATCTATTTTCCATTTTTATCTTTTGATACTGGGATTATGCAATAGACTTCTTGTTCAACAAACAGATCAATTTGGTTTTGAACAGTTTCAAAAGATCACAGTGAATGAGTTGAGAGCCAAAAGTGAAAAGCAATATATTGATAGATTCTTTCAACTTTCGGGAAATGAAAGTCGTAATATTCGCTATTTGGAAGGCCGGTTTTCGCCTAAATCATCCGAAATCGAAAATATGAAATTATTGACGTCTATATATGATGGCTGGCATAATTTAATAGCTAATTTACCCCAATCCTCAAAGAATATAACGCCTCAACTTCATTTAATAGCTCATTTTATCAAACGAAAAGATAATAATATAGATGAATATATAAGATTTAAGGACTTGAGAAAAGATATATGGACCAAAGCGCAAGTTCTTGGTTTTATGCGTTCTAAACAATGTAGTATTTTACAAAAAGTGGTTGGCATAGATGCGGCTGCTAGTGAGCTTGATACTCCTCCTGAAGTATTTGCCCCTGCATTTCGTTATTTACGGCAAGTTGGTTTTCGTCACTTTACATACCATGCTGGTGAAGAGTTTTTTCATATTATTAGTGGGTTGCGTGCTATATATGAGGCTGTAGTATTTAATGATATGAAGAATGGTGATCGTATTGGGCATGCCTCTGCCGCAGGGATTTCCCCAATTGTCTGGCGACAAAATATAGGGGATAAGTTGTTCATGCGAAAAGGAGAATATCTAGATGATCTAATTTTTACCTATTATCTAATTGTAGATAGAAAATGTAGCGAATTAAGTGACATACTCCCATCGCTGTTAAATAAGATTCATGGATTGTCATATGAAATATACAACAAATCTTATCCTATAAATATATTAATTGATACTTGGTTATTGCGACGATATTGCCCAATAATGCTATTTGAAAAAGATGATACTGCAGAATCATCTCCATATTTTAATAGATATGAATATGAGGAAATAAAAAACCACTCTATTGATGGAGAACGGTTGGAATTATTGAAAAAATATCATAGTAAAGATTGTCGTAAAAGATATAGTGAAATAGATGAAATAGATGTTGAAGAATTTTATTCAATGCCTGATTTGGAAATATTGCAATTATTGATATTGCAAATTTTACACGAAAAAGAAATTGTAATAGAAACTCTTCCAACTAGCAATGTTAGAATAGGGCACCATCAAAACTACGATACTTATCAGTTGTGGAATTGGATACAATGGGAGAAAGAAGGTAAGGCAATCCCGCCAATTGTATTAGGCACAGACGATCCGGGGATATTTGCTACTAATATTTATAATGAATATGCAAATATTTATTGCCATTTAGTACATGGAATTAAATGCAGTCATAATGACGCGATCGAAATAATTCGAAAATTAAATCATAATGGTTACGTATATAGGTTTGATTAACAATCCTATAATAATTCATATGTACTTAATTTACCCCACTTGTATACCTGAACAAAAATATTAAGTTTAGGTAATTATATATCTTATCCAGATGCAAGGATATTTAGAGCGGGGGGGGGAATTGTCCGCCCTCTTATGGCAACATTTAGCAATGGATACATTTACTTCCGCGTATGACCAAACCGAGCCTTTTTATACCCAAGTAGTTGCTTTCAGTTTAAAAGAGATTTTTACTCATTTCATGTAATGAGAGTTTAATATTGAACAAAAATTAATAATGCCAACCCCTGTCCATTTAGGCATCAAGTCTTAAAAAAATGCCGATAGACAAACGAGTTTACTTCTTTCGAGGGCGAAATTACACATTATTCTGCATCGTAAAATTATCTACATTTGTAGCGCATTGCCGTAAGATGGTATGCTTTTTACATATTTAGCCTAACGTCCTGAATTTCTACATAGGCCAATAGGGCTTTTAAACTTATCAATGGATATGCTGTGTGTATATGTGCAGTGTAGTCCTTTTGATAAGTAGGGCGTAGAAACCCGCGGGATGTGAGGATTGGCACTGCGACATTATTGCACAAAACTTATACTAACCAATTATGGCTTACAAAATTACCGACTCCTGTGTCGTATGCGGCACCTGCATCAGTGAACGTCCCGTGGAGGCCATATCGGCCGGCGATATTTACGTGATCGACGCTGACAAGTGTATTACCACTGCAGGGCCTATGCATGGGGATGTCCCACTGATGCTATCGAAACACTAAATAAAATGGAGTCTCCCAATTCAAAATAAGGAAGTTGTGTATTCCCATTTATATCAATGGAATCAATGTGATTATATTTCTAATGATAAGATTAGTACATCAAGATAGGATTAATTTTACGGATTAACAGCTGCCCCCCCCCATGTTTTTCAGGAACTGCCCGGTGTGGCTGCGGGGACACTGCGCGACGTCGTGGGGCGTACCCGTGGCGACGACCTCGCCGCCGCCGATGCCGCCCTCGGGGCCGATGTCGATGAGGTGGTCGGCGACCTTCACGACGTCGAGGTTGTGCTCGATGACGATGACCGTGTTGCCGCGGTCGACCAGCTTGTTCAAGACCTCCAACAGCAGGCGGATGTCCTCGAAATGGAGACCCGTGGTCGGTTCGTCGAGGATGTAGAGCGTGCGCCCCGTGTCGCGCTTGGACAGCTCGGACGATAATTTGATGCGCTGGCTCTCGCCGCCCGAGAGGGTCGTGCAGGGCTGCCCGAGGGTCAGATAGCCCAACCCCACTTCCTGAATGGCGCGCAGCTTCTGGTGGATATTGGGGATATGCTCGAAGAACTCCACAGCCATGTTGACCGTCATGTTCAGCACGTCGTCGATCGACTTGCCTTTATATTTGACTTCGAGCGTTTCGCGGTTGTAGCGATGCCCGCCGCACGCCTTGCAGGTGACATAGACGTCGGGCAGGAAGTTCATCTCGATGGTCTGCACGCCGGCGCCGCGGCACTCCTCGCAGCGGCCGCCCTTGACATTGAACGAGAAACGCCCCGCCTTGAAGCCGCGGATCTGCGCATCGGGCGTCAGCTCGAAAATCTTGCGGATGTCGGTGAAGACATCGGAGTAGGTGGCCGGATTCGACCGCGGCGTACGCCCGATGGGCGACTGGTCGACGACGACCAGTTTGTCGACATGTTCGAGGCCCTCGATCGAATCGTAGTCGAGCGGACGATCGAGCGACCGGTAGAGTTCGCGCGCCAGGATGGGCCGCAGCGTCTCGTTGACGAGCGTCGACTTGCCCGAGCCGCTGACTCCCGTGACGCAGATGAGCTTGCCCAGCGGGAACTCGACGTCGATATTTTTGAGGTTGTTGCCCCGGGCGCCGCGGATGACGATGCTCTGGCCCGAACCTTTGCGCAGGGTTGCGGGCACCTCTATTTTCCGGCGCCCCGTGAGGTAGTCGGCCGTGACGGAATCGGCCCGCAATATCTCGTCGAACGTTCCCGCGGCTACGATCTGCCCGCCCCGGCGCCCGGCTTTGGGGCCGACGTCGACGATGAAGTCGGCGGCGCGCATCATCTCCTCGTCGTGCTCGACGACGATGACCGAATTGCCCGCATCGCGCAGCTCCTCCAGACTGCGGATCAACCGACGGTTGTCGCGCTGATGAAGGCCGATCGACGGCTCATCGAGGATATAGAGCACGTTGACCAGCTTCGAGCCGATCTGCGTGGCGAGACGGATGCGCTGGCTCTCGCCGCCCGAAAGCGACCGCGACGACCGCGCGAGCGACAGGTATCCCAACCCCACTTCGATCAGAAAACGGAGCCGCTCGCGGATCTCCTTGACCACCTCCTGGGCGATGCGCCGCTCCTTGTCGGTCATATACTCCTCGACATAGGTCACCCACTCGGCGAACTCCTCGATCGAGAGGGCCGACACCTCGGCGATATTCTTGCCGCCGATGCGGAACTGCAGCGCCTCGGGCTTGAGCCGCGAACCGCCGCAGGCGGAACACTTGCGGTAGACCAAAAACTGCTCGCGCCACTTGCGGCCGCGGGCCGACTCGTCGTCGTCCGCACGACCGATATACTCGGCGACGCCCTCCCACGAAAGGAACTGCCGCCCCCCGGAGGGTGCCCCGAACTCCGACAGATCGACGGTCAGCGGCTCCGCATCGCCGTAGAGCACGGCATGGAGCGCCGCCTCGGAGAACGAGGCGACGGGATCGTCGAGCGTGAAGTCGTGACGCCGGCCCAGCATTTCGAGCAAGGCGAAAATCGTGTTGTTGCGGTACTTGCCCAACGGTTCGACCGCCCCCTCGCGCAACGAGAGGTGCTTGTCGGGGATGATCTTGGCCAGGTCGAACACGGCTTCCTCGCCCAACCCGTTGCACCGGGGACAGGCGCCCTTTGGCGAATTGAATGAAAAAGTGTGCGGCGCGGGGTCTTCGAACGCCATGCCGGTGGAGGGGCACATCAAATGGCGCGAATAGAAACGCTGTTCGTCGGTGCCGTAGTCGTAGAGCGCCATGGTGCCCTTGCCCTGCCGCATCGCCTCCTTGAGCGAAGTCATGAGCCGCTCGGAGGAGTCGTCGCTGACCGTCAGGCGGTCGACGACCAGATCGATCGTGTGTATCTTGTAACGGTCGAGACGCATGCCGGCCGATATTTCGCGGATTTCGCCGTCGATGCGGGCATAGATGTAGCCTTTCTTGGCCAGGGTCTCGAACAACTCGCGGTAGTGGCCCTTGCGCCCCTTGACTATGGGCGCAAGGAGCGCGATCTTACGCCCCGCGAAATTCGTGCGGATCAGCTCGGCGATCTGTTCGTCGGTGTAATGCACCATCTCCTCGCCGGTGACGGGCGAGTAGGCGCGCGACGCCCGGGCATACAAGAGACGCAGGAAATCGTTGATCTCGGTGACGGTGCCCACCGTCGAACGGGGATTCTTGTTGGTGGTTTTCTGCTCGATAGCCACCACGGGACTCAAACCCGTGATCTTGTCGACATCGGGCCGCTCCATGGCCCCCACGAATTGCCGGGCATAGGTCGAGAGGGTCTCCATGTAGCGGCGCTGACCCTCGGCGTAGATCGTGTCGAAAGCCAGCGACGACTTGCCCGAGCCGCTCAACCCCGTGATGACCACGAGTTTGTCGCGCGGAATCTCCAGATCGACGTTCTTGAGGTTGTGCACCCGGGCGCCGAGTATTTTGATCGAACTCTCTTTCATCGATAAGCAAGTGCAAAGATAGTGCAAGGCGAGGGCAATGCCAAATTTATTTGGACATTGCCGAGCCGCAATGTATTTGAATCGCAGTAGCGATATATCATATTGCGTAAAACTACCTATCTATATATCTTCTTGCTGCAATAGGTCTTTGCTGCCGCAACCTGCGGGGTATGTGTGCTTTTTGCGGCCCGCACAGCCAAGAGAGCCGCGAATCCATATAAGTGTAGTCTTGCATTTTATATTAGGTCGATGCTTTTTAAAATATATACGTGACCGTCGCTTGGAATGTCCGGCCGTAGAGATAGGTGTAGCGCGTCGCATGCGGACGCCAGGCCACTTGGTCGCCGGCCGTGATGCGGCGTATGCGCAGCGATTCGTAGCCGTCGTAGGGCGTGTCGCGCAGACCCGGCAGGTTGCGGATCACCAGCGAGGCCGTCAGTTGCGAGCGGCCGATCCGGAAAGTCTTGAACAGCGAGCAGTCGGCCGTGAAGGCGTCGGGCAGGCGTTCCTGATGCAGGAACATCTCGAAATCTTCCGGAGTCGTGCCGTTTTGCCGCGCGATGCGGTCGGTGCGGCGCAGCGGGGCCGGCTCCACGCGACGGAGACCCGCATAGCCCGCCGAGAGACGGAATCCCCAGCCTTTCGGCCCGAAGTAGGCCGCTTCGGCGCTGGCGGTCGCCTGGGGTGCGCCGCCTACGCGGCAGCCGCTCATGTGGCATCGGGCGTCGATGTCGATCGGGGTGTTGTCGCTGTCGGAGAGCACCGTCGCACGCGGATCGCGGATGTAGGCATAGCGCCCGATCGAGGCGGCCAGCGACAGACGCCAGCGATAGCCTGCCCGGATCGTTGCCGCAGCTTCGAGACCATAGGCCAGCAGCCCGATCCCGGAGATCGCCAGGTCGCAGTAGCGGCCTTGGGTGTCGTCGAAGTAGCGGCGCGTCTCCATACCGTCGAACGTCGACGTGGCGAAAGCCGTGCATTGAAGATTCACGACTCTGCCGCTCTGCCGGTAATTCAGTTCGGCCGCATAAAAGCGCTCGGGAACCGTCCGGTCGACGATCCGGTTGTTATAGAGCGGCTGGCAGAACAGTGCCTCGGGGTCGGGCGGGACGGCACCCGCTGCTGCCGCTATTTCGAGATAGTTGCGCGGCGTGAATGCCCAGCCGACCAGCGCCTTGAAGCAATAGGTCGCCGTTGCGATGCGCCGAGAGCGTCCATAGGAGCGGTCGCCCGGAAACAACTCCTTTTCCATGAGGCCGCGGCGGTGCACGATGCTTTCGCCCGCTTCGATCGCGCCGTCGGCCCGCAGCCGGTCGCTCCGATAGGAGACCCGCAGATGCACTCCCGCCTCGATCCGGGCGAGCACATAGTCGTAGCCGAAGCGGTCGCCGGGACCGATCCGCCGCCCCGGATGACGCAGATCGTTTTCCAACAGGTTGCTGTAGGTGTCGTCGTCGACCAGATATTGGTCGATGTCGATCGCATATTGCGCGCCCAGCAGATCGCGCATGCGTTTGTAGTTGCGGCTCGATTCGCGGGTCGCGCAGAGACCGTAGTCGAATGTCAGCTGCGGGGCGATCCGGCTGCCGAACGCAGCGTTCAAGCGCAGGTTGCAGAGTCGTTCGACCCGGTCTTCGAGCGCATAGACCGCCTGCCCGTCGGCCGCACGGTTGATCGAGATCAGGGCGTCCCAGTCGATCTGGGTGTAGCGGGGATCGTTCGAACGCCAGGCTTGTTCGGTGTCCGGATCGGCAGCGAAAGAGGGGAGATAGCGGTAGTTGTCGGGCATCGGCGTGCGGGCGTCGTACCAGCCTAAGGAGCTGTATTTCCGGGTGCCCGCTTCGAGACTCAACGTTGCCGCGACCGTGGTCGCCGGGGTGAGTGCGCCGCTGTAGGAAACGGCCGTCCACGGCACAGCCTCACGCCTTATGCGCGAGTTGCGCACCTTGCCGTTCTGGAAGCCCCACGCCGGGTTGTAGAGCCGGTCGCCCGTCAGACGGAAAGCCTCTTCCGTCGAGGATAGGCGCGTGCCGTGCATCGCGACCGGCACGATCAGCGTCCAGGCGATTCGGCGGCCGCTGCCCAGACTCTTTTCGCTTCGCCAGCCCGCGGTCAGGGCGTTGGTGAACACCCCGTCGGCGTAGAGGTCGCGCCCCGTGCGCAGGTCGATCGCCGCGTAGCACTGCCAGCCGCCGAACCAGTCGCCCGTGGCGGCCAATTTGGCCCCGAGCAGGTAGTTGCGTCCCGAAAAGGCGACCGAAGCCCGATAGGGCGCAAGCGGTGCATGGTTCGAGAAGTCGAACCGCCGCAGGCCGCCCGTCGTACCCGTTCGTTCGGAAGTCATGGCCACACCGGGCGTCGAGGTTTCGTCGGCACTCAAGGTGCGCAGAATGCCGAAAGCGCGGTAGGGGACTTCGGCGCCGTCGGCCGTGGCGATCTGCCGGTCGGCCGACTGCCCGCGGCGGCGCAGGGCCACTTGCGGCAGCGCGAAGCGGGTGTTCGCGGCATAGAGATCGTCCGGTTCCTGAATGGCCCGATAGAAAAGCGCCGAATCGGGCGCGAGCGGCGGAGCCGGCTCCTCGTATCGGGCGAAAGGGTGGTATTCGTCCTCGAAAGTTTGCGCCGCCGCCGTAGATGCAAGCAGACATAATAGCATGAAACACGCACGACTTTTTGACATATCGCAGGGGCTTTTTGGCATATAAAGGTAGCAATAAATCCGATTCGGCGGCACGTATGTGGTACGAATCTTGCGAGCGGGTAGGGCAGCAATGACCAACACTATTTTAGCGTGAAAACAATTTTTACAACATTCGCTTTTTCGCTCGCGCTGTGTGCCGTCGTTCCGGCTGCGGCCCAGATGCGGAGCGCTGTAACGGCTCGTGCGGCCGATACCGTGGTGCTGTCGGAGACTACCGACGGCGACTATCTCGTGCGCCGGTCTATCGTCGAACGGCAGGCCGACACCGACTATTCGGTGCGTTATCGCATCAATCTGGCGACGTTCAACGCCGCGCTCGGCGGCAACGGCCGCGAACTCGACGAGCTGAACGCTTTCGTCGAAGGGGTGATGAATGATTCGCTCACGAAGGTGAAGTCGATCGTCATCACGGGCTACGCTTCGCCCGACGGCCCGATGGCGTTCAACGAGCAGCTGGCGCGCAACCGTGCCCGCGATTTCCGCAACTATGTCGACAAGAAGTACGGTTTTTCGAAGAAGTTCAACGTCCGTACCTCCTCCGTAGCCGAGGACTGGGCGATGTGCCGCAAACTGGTGGACGAATCTTCGATGCCCGACAAGCAGGCGGTGCTGCGCATCATCGACGGCACCTTGTCGTCCGCCGAAAAAGAGGCGGCGCTCAAGAAGATGCCCGCCGTGTGGGCCTATATGTCGCAGCACATTCTGCCTCCGGTGCGTCGGGTGTGCATGACGATCGACTATGACGAGGGCAACCTTGTCGAGCAGCGGACGCGGATCCGCAAGCCGGCTCCTGCTCCGGCGCCCGAACCGGCTCCGGCACCTGTCGTGCAGCCCGTGGCGCTGGTCTACGAACAGCCCGTGGTGCAGCCGTGTCACTGCGCCGAGATCGAGGAGTCGATTACGGGTATCATCGTCGAAATGCCCGACTCCGATGCGGAGGCCTATTCGGGCAGCTCCCGCGGGGTGCGCGAAGCGGCCCGCCGGGACATCCGCCGCGGCCGTGAGGTAGCGGCCCGCGATTCGCGCGAGGCCGAGCGTATCGAGCGCCAGGCCGCGAAAGCCGAAAAGAAGATCGCCAAAAAGGAGGCCAAGGCGCTCAAGAAAGCCGACAAGGCTTCTGCGAAGATCGCCCGCGAAATGGGGAAGAGATAAAAACAAGCTGTTTATCCGCCCCGTCTCGAACGAATCCTCGTTGTCGCATGCGGCTCCCGGAGCTGTGCGGGCCGCAGTCTCTTGCGGTCGAGATGCGCAGACATGCGCTGCGGCGACGGTTTCCGGTCGAAAATCCTACGATGCGAGGTGTCGGTTTTGCCGGCACCTCTTTTTTTTCGGACGGTCGATTTGTTTGCTATTCCGAAAGGTTTTATTACCTTTGTTGTCGGAAATTTCAAATTCTGATGATATGGCTAACTTACGTTATCTGAAAAAGGAGATCGACTATCGTCTCGAAGAGGTCGTTTTCGACTGCGATATGGCGATGTGCTTCCAGCCCTCCAAGGAGCAGGAGATTTTCGCCGTCATGCAGGAGGCTGTCGCTCTGCGCAACTCGCTTTTCGTCAAGGCGATGAATCCTGCCGAGCCGCACAACAAGTCGCTCGTCCGCAAGCACTACGCAGCCCTGCGTGCCGAGATGATCGCTTCGTTCGAGGGGCTTTTCGCCAAGTTGAGCAAGATCAACGGCGAGAAATAGTCTCGTCGCTGGCAGCGGGGTAGCGCCTGGGTTATTGTCGGCAGCCCATATAAGGCACGCAAGCAATCCCTACCGAAAGGATGTGCATGTCGTCCTTTGCAAGTACGGCCGGCGAATTTTCTGGAATTTTGTCGACGTGAATTCGATCCCTGTCTCTTTCGAGGCGGGGATTTTTGCGTCTATTCGTGTTCGCAGCAGCAGTCGCCCGGGTGATGCTCCAGCACCGTGTGGGGGATATGGCCGTGCGAGAGAATCTGAATCGGACAGTCGTAATTGCGCAACTGCTCCTCCGTCAGACGGTTCGAGCGATGACGATGTACCCGACGATTGACGCAGACGATCTCTTTCACCACGCTCGTGATCGTGCCTATGTCGTGCGACACCATCACGATCGCCATGCGGCCGTTCAGCTCGCGGAGCAGGCGATAGAGTTCGTTTTCGAACTTGTTGTCCACGAAGTTGGCCGGCTCGTCGAGGATCAGCAGCCGCGGTTCGGCAATCACCGCCCGGCACAGGAGCGTGCGTTGCAGCTGCCCGCCCGATATTTCGCCGATCGGACGGTAGGCCGTTGCGGCGATTCCCGCCATGTCGAGCAGGCCGAGCGCTTTTCGGCGGTCGGCGGCGGTGTAGCGTTTGCCGAATCCGCGGCTTCCCTGCAGGCCCGAAAGCACGGTTTCGAGCACCGAGATCGGGAACGCCCGATCGAAATCCGATTGTTGCGGCATGTAGCCGATCAAACGCTCCTTGCCCCGGAAGAGTTCAGGGGCATAGTCGATCTGTCCCGTGTGGGGCACCAGCCCCGAAATGGCTTTCGCCAACGTCGTTTTTCCGCCGCCGTTGGGGCCGATCACCCCCAGAAAATCGTCGTCGGCGATCTCCAGATTGACGTCGCGAAGCGCTTCGTAGCCGTCGTAGACGACCCCGACATGATGTAGCGTCACCAGATTCATCGGTTCGTGATGAGGTCGGTTATTTCGTCGATGTTGTCGATTGCATCCTCGCGCAGCGGGTCGATCGCCACGGGAACCGCCTCGATATCGTGGGCCACGGTTTCCACTACAGAAACGGGAAATTGCCTTTGATACAATATCTTACGTATTCCTTTTTCGCGAGATCGACGGATCAGATCGCCCATACGGCGTGCCGACGGCTCCTTGCCCTCGGCTTCGATGGCGATCTGCTCCAACCCGTAATCCCGGGCGTAGTAGGATAGGGCAGGGTGGTATATGACGAAACTTTTTACCCCATGGCGAGCCAGTTTTTCAGAAACACGTTCGTCCAGTTCTTCGAGCCGGTGTTTCAGCCGTTCGTAATTTTCCGTGTATTTCGTCGAGTCGGGGTAGGCGGCATGGATCGCTTCGTAGGCATTGTCGGCCATGCGTTGCAACGCTCGCGGTGAAGTCCAGATGTGCGGGTCGACACCGTGTCCGTGTCCCGTTTCGCACTCGCTGTGCGACGGATAGGCGGTATCATCCGTGTGTTTGTGCGTGCAGCTTCCTGCGATCGGTTCGATACCGCGATTGAGGGTTACGATTTTTTCCCGGTGTTCGATTTTCCGCAGCAGGGTAGTCTCGAAGTCGATTAGTCCTACGTTGAAAATCAGTTCGGCGCGATTCAGCTCGATGAACTGGCGCGGCGTAGGTTCGTAAGTCTCCGGACTGGCGCCGGGCGGCACGAGCACTCCGATCGCGAAATCGTCGCCCACGATTCCGCCGACGACTTCTTTGAGCGGCGGAATGGAGACATACAACGTCTTGTCCTGCGTGCCAGGCCGTTCCGCGCAACCTCCCAGCACCCCGGCCAGCGACAGCCAGAGGAGAGCATGGCGCAGGCGAAAACCGTAAATCAATTGAGCGAACATATGTGTCTGTAATTCATCGAGATCATATTCGAATATTCGTGCCGTCGATTTCCTGCATGATCCCCAAAGTTACGAAATTTCTTAAAAAGATGAAAAATACCCGCAAACGAACCCTCGGACATTCTTCGTAAACGGTGCTTTTGCGGATAAGCATCGAAAGGCGAAAGCAACGCTACATTAACCGAGCTTAACACGATTAACATCTCTTTTCTTTATCTGAATATATGTGCCCAAAGTCCTGAATTTAATACCCAATGTTGAGTCGTCCTGAATTTAATGTTTGAGGTTGAGAACGGGTTTTTCTTTGAAAGGAGGCGTTGTTTGCCCATATAATTTAACATAATAGTAATATTGTTTAATTCTACCTTTGTGCTGTATTGATGTTGTATTGACGGTCAATTCCGTGACATCTGTAACTGAATACAAACAAATGTAGACTGTCCCGAATTTAACACCCAATTATGCCATGATCAATTACGAAAATCTTATCCGCACTTGGGGGCCATGCTTTCACCTGCATATCGATGCCTTGGGCGCCGATGCCCAGGCGATGCACCGGCTCTATACCGATCGATTCAACGCCGCCATGAAGCTGCGCTACCTCCGCCGCATGCGCCCGATCGACTCGGCGTGTCAAAGACGATCTACACCTCGCCGCAAGTCAACGACGACGACTATTTCAAATGCGACCCGATGCCGTTCAAATACAAACGCACGACCCGCTTTCAACCGATCACGTTCACCGAAAACTACTAACCCTATGACACCTCGCGAACTCTATGAAATCGCCCTGCGCCGCAACCTGCAAGACGCGCATATACGTATATGCGACGGCATGGCGGTGCACTACTATCCGGAAACGACCAGCGTCCACGCCGAACACTACGAAATAGTTATCGATGTGTCCGACCTCGAACCGCTCGGCTACGACGACCTGGAAAACTGGCGCCAAATCATCAACGACTGGAGCGAAATCGTCGATCGATGATCTGCGTCCTGGCTTTAATTGCATCTCGCCCCGGCGGGCACTTGCTCGGGCGGCCCGCCGCGGCGACCTGCTCCGACTGTCACGCCCCTGCGGCCTCGCTTGGCACGGCCTACGCCGGCCCGCGGCGGGGAGCGGGCCGCAAAGGTATCGCCGCAGGCGCAAATCGAGTCGGTGCGGCCCGCTATTTCCCCGCTCCCTCGGCCTTGCCCCGTGTCCCACCCGTGGCGACACTTTACGTCCGGCATTCCGAGCGTTGAATATATATACCTTATATATATGAATTATATATTGGGCTGAAAATTTCCCCAAAGATCGGCATGCGCGTTCAGCTCGGCTGGCTGCACGGCGATGACCGCATTTTCTTTGGTTGCGGAGAATGCGTTATTTGCGGGTTGTGGGCCGAGAAAAAATTTTAACGCTTTGTCGGAGCGTATGATTCGAACGTTTGGTCGTCATAGAAAATAACCACGCGTTCCACCGATGCCGTGCGATTGCTGGTGTGCGCCGCTTCGGGTCGTGCCGGTATCGGATCGGACGGCAAGATGCGATTCGCAGCTTGCGGATCGTCGTTCGCATGTGCGAAAAGGTCGCCGACTGCATCCGGTCGTTCGGGATTATTGGCTGTAGCAGTCGAGGGATGGATCGAATTGTCGGCATGATCCGGAGTCTGCGGCAGTGCTTCCGCATCACGATACATCGGGCCTGTGTCGAGGATCAGCCAGTCGGGATTGATTCGAGGAAAGCGGCGCAGGATTTTTTGCAGCAAATCGAATCCCGGTTTGTTGCGTCCAGCCAAAATATGCGAAATTCCTGCGGGGTTGATTCCGAGCATGTCGGCCAGTTGGCTCGACTTCAATCCCTCGTTTTTCATCAAATCGAGCAATTTCTCCCTCATCGTCCTAATTTTTTACAAATATAAAAACTTTTCTTTTGTAAACCAAGAAAATCTACGCTTGTAAAATGTTAATAAATGTTTACTTCGGTTACAATTGTCAATAACCACTATATTGTTAAAATAAACAACATAGCATTTGCTGCGGCTAATGTTATATAAATATTGCAATATATTGATATATTGCAATATTTAATGTAAAACATAACGATGTGTGCAATATTCGGCGTTCAGGCCGTTAAATACGCGCCATTGCATGTATTTAACATTATATGGTGAATTTAAAACACTGATAATTAACGTATATTTATCGCATGTTTGATAATTTGATGCGGTGTGTGTTGAGCAAATAAGCGTCTGTATTTACAATATTCACAAAATTGCGATTTGTAAATAAATAACAAGGATAACATAATATTGCGATTACAAATGTAATTACAATTGGAAAACATTGCGGTTGTTGTATGTTACATATGTAAACACGCTACTCTACCGAGGCAATTTTCAAGCTATTTTCCGATGATGTTTCCTATCGGACAGAAAAATCAGACTTCGGATTTTCATGGATTTATATTATGTTAAATAAAAATAGGGTGTATTCGGTTTTTATGCCTATACACCCTGTAGTACAGATATTTAAGATTTGTAAATCGCTGCCTATTTCGATAGCTTCGCGGCGATTTTTCGGAACTCTTCTGGAGCCAAATCAAGCTTTTTCTTGTGAAAATCGACATCGTTTTCGTCCTGAATGGGGATCAAATGGATGTGTGCATGCGGAATTTCCAACCCTAAAACGACCAATGCTACCCTTTTGCACGCTATTTCGCGTTGGATCTTGGTAGCCACTTTTTTGGCGAAGAGCATCATGCCGGCCAAAGTCCGGTCGTCCAGGTCGAAAATGTAGTCGATTTCTTGCTTCGGGACGACCAGAGTGTGCCCTTCGGTCAGCGGATTGATGTCGAGGAATGCGTAATAGTTGTCGTCTTCGGCGACCTTGTACGAAGGAATTTCGCCGGCAATGATGCGTGAAAAAACGGATGCCATAATTTTGATATTTTTGAGTGTTCGGTATCTCTGTCGATGCTTCGAAAAAACGGATCGGTTGCCTGCTCACCATTGCTTTCGCAATATGTTACAATCAACAACCGGATTTATACGAATGGTTGGGATTATGGCGATGTGAATAGTCGTTACACATAAATATCTGTAGACCACGGTAGGATGCTATGGTATGACGCTTACCGATAAAATGGGAGCTGCACGATGATTTGCTCCAATGGTATAGAGAGTACATAGTCAAAACGGATTTCGATAAGGCGTTGCGCGCAATGACAAAACCGCTATCTATATAAGTTTCTATAAAATTAACAGAAATATCTGACTTCTGCAAATCTCGTGAACTATACTTTTATGCAGCAAAATAGTGTTTTTTCACTTTATTTCTACATTTTATTTTGTAGTTTATAAAATCAAGTTTACATTTGCAATGTAATCCTACGGGATTGCTATACATACATAGCCTAATCGCCATCGAACTACCACATTGACAGCAATAGGGCTTATTAACTCACTTATGGGTTCGCATATACTTTGTATTTGCGTAAGACGAATCCTGTAAGTGAGTGGGATGTGGTAGTCCCTGATGGCGTAGGCAGTAGTCTTACGCTTTTTTTGTGCGTATGGCTACGTAAGATTAGCACTGGCACTATTGCACAAAATTGATAAAAAAATTAAGTATGAAAACAAAACTTTTTTATGTGGCATTGACCTTGACCGCAATCTGTTGTTTATCCTCTTGTTCTCAAAAAGTGTATGGATTGAGAGGAAATTATAATGTAGTAACGTCTATTGAAACAAATTCTTCTTTTGAAGATATTTGGGATCGTGTTATAGATTTTTTTGCCGAAAATAACATTCCTATTGCAACCTTGGAAAAAGCAAGTGGTATTGTTGTGGCAAACAATGTAAATATTTCGGAATCACTTATATCTGTAGAAAACGAACAAGGGAAAATACTTGATAAAAAAGCTTGGTTCGTTTTTCCTTATGAGAAAAAATTTGTTAGCGGTAAAGTTCAATGCTCTTTTAATGTTAGAGTCCGAAAACAGGAGAATGGGAAAAACTATATAAGTGTCAATTTAGGAGGAATATCTGGATACAAATCCGTACTCGTATTCAATCCTGTAAGCTTAAAAACAAATATTACAGAACAGGCTACAGCTTGTTATTCTACGGGGAAATTCGAAGCGGACTTATTAAACTTATTCAAATAAAACATAGTGAAAAAATAAGAAAGAGCCGTCGTTACAACGGCTCTTTCTTAACTAATTATTTAGTATATAATTGCTTCCTTTTAATGCTCTGCCCCGATTGCTCCCCCGGGTGCTCCCTTTATTCGTCGAATTTGGGCCGGAGAATTTCGGAGGCGATCACGGCCTTGCGGAGGTCGAAATCTTCGTAAAAAGGCGTTTGCGGCACTGTTTCGCCTTTGTCGGGCGATGCGGATGCCGCTGTCGGGCGTTCGACGCTCTTTTTAGGGGCATGGGCGGGCATCGGCGAAACCGGATGAGAAACCCGCATGGAAGACACGGGGTGAGGCTCAATCTGTCGTTGGATTTGCGCCGGCAGGTGTTCATCGCCCGGATATTGCCCTTGTTGCGGGGCGGTGGCCGAATGTGTTTGTGTTTGTTGCTCTTGCCGTTGCGGAATGGGGGCGGAAGTCGTCGGCCACGCTTCGGCGGGCGTACCCTGGGGTGCCGCCGAGCCTTTTTTCGCGGCTTTCTTCGCTTTGGATACGCTGCTATAGATCATGGCGGCCAGAGTGACCGTCACCCAAAATATGGGGCCGAAATCTTCCATATAGTCGTCAGTTCATGGTGCGTTTGACGTTCTCGATGCCTTTTACCTTGTGGAGTTTGTCGATCACGGCCTGCAAACCCTCGGCATCTTTCACATAGAGGCTGATGTTGCCTTCGAATATGCCGTCGTGGCTGTGGATATTCACTTCGCGGATGTTGATGTTGAAATCGTCGCTCACCACCTTTGCGAGGTCGAGCAGCAGCCCCATGCGGTCTATGCCGCGCAGATCGATGGTCACCAAGTAGGACATGGCCTTGTGCTGCGACCACTTGATCTCCTCCTTGACGATGTTTTTGCCATATTGCGAGGCCAGGCGGTTCAGCTCGTCGCACGTCGCCTTGTGGACGATGATATTGCCCGTCGCGGGATCGCGATACCCTACCACCTTGTCGCCCGGAATCGGGTTGCAGCATTCGGCTATTTTGAATTGGGGTTCCGCCGGAGCCGTTTCCGAGGGTTGGGTGTCGGAGGCGGTGTTTTCGTCGATGTCGTCGTCGGCTTTTTCGGGGATGAAAAGCGTCCAGAATTTCAGCACCTTGCTTTTCGAATTGACTTTCAGTATCTTGTCCAGGTCGTCCAGCCGGATGATGCCCGCGCCGATTTGGCTGTACAGCTCCTCCTTGTTGTTGCATTTGTAGATTGGCACGATCTTGCGCAGCACACGGCCGCTGAGGTTGATATTCAGCGACTTCATGCGTTCATCGAGCAGCTGCATACCCCGCTCGATGTTGTTCTGGCGTTCGCGCTTCAGGAAATTTTTGATCCCTTGCTTGGCTTTCGCCGTGGTCGCCACTTCGAGCCACTCCGATTTGGGGCGTGCATTGTCGGCCGTGATGATTTCGATCTGGTCGCCGTTGTTGATCTGCGTGGTGATCGGTTCCAGCTTGTGGTTGATCTTGGCGCTGATGGCGCTGTTGCCGATCTTCGAGTGGATGTCGTAGGCGAAGTCGAGCGCCGTGGCTCCGAACGGCATTTTGCGCGATTCTCCTTTGGGTGTAAATACGACTATTTCAGATGTATACAGCGACAACTTAAAGTTGTCCAGAAACTCGACCGCATTCTCCGTCGGGCTGTTCAGTGCTGTGCGGATCTGCTTGAGCCATTTGTCGAACTCGTCTTCATCCTGTGAAATGGTCGCCTGCTTGTACTTCCAATGGGCGGCGAATCCGCGTTCGGCGATCTCCTCCATGCGCTGGGTGCGGATCTGCACCTCGACCCACACGCCGTCCGGCCCCATGACCGTCGAGTGGAGCGCCTCGTAGCCGTTGGCTTTGGGCATCGAAATCC
>CAYSJF010000013.1:0-28395 GCA_964431265.1 uncultured Alistipes sp.
TTCTCGAACTGTTCGATATACATGCGGAAGTAGTCGAGCAAGGTTTCCTGCCCGGAAGCCATACCCAACAGAAGGCATTTGACCTCCTCGGCCGTTACCCGTTCACGAACAGCGAATAGTTCGCGGTAGATGGCCAGTGCCGATGCACGGTATTCGTCCAGTTGGCGGTTGATTGCAACAGCCTCGGCGCTTTTGCCTTTGGTACGCCCTGATGACCACAACGATGTGGGAACAGACATCTTCGCACTGAATACGCATTCAGCCCTACCGACCGTCAAACGTCCCATGACGGGACAGCGACCTGCGTCATCCGATTCGTTCACATTCGTGCACCTTTTCTCGCCTCGGCATAGTCCGCCAGCGGCCTCTGCTCTCGGCTTACCGAAAACGTTCTTTTTGAGGTAGAACGAGACCTTTACAGCTTCTTGATTCATAACTCTATTAACCGTTTACAAAATTAACTGATATAGAGTTATTTGAAGTCATGAAAAACGAAGCGGAACATAGAATAAGATACTATGTCATCTCCTCCGAATCCGTCTTTTCTCGAAACTCCGCGAAAAACGACTATCTTTGTCATGAAGTTTCGCAAGAAAACCGGCGTTCCTTGAAGTGCAGAACCGTTTCCGAGAGCGAAAGCAAAGTCTTTTGCGACCTCTTTCCTGCCTCCGAAAAGGCAACGGATAAGTAACGAATCCTTTGCTTAACTCTTCGAAATCCTGCTTTTCGACCATTCGGCAAACAGCAGAAGTTCTATCCGTTACGATTCTACGCTTCAATCACTTACATTATTACGCCCCGATTGCCCGTTTTTATGCGATTTCTTCGTATCTTTGGCTTCGCCGAAGATACTCCGGTTTGGCAAACTCAAAACAAGTTTTGGTTTGCTCTTACCTTATTTGTATCTTTGTCCGGGTTATCCGATTCCTATGCTCGAAAAATTGGCCAAACAGACTGCCGTCTACGGCATCAGCACGATCGTCGTGAGGTTCTTGAGCTACCTGCTCACGCCTTACTACACGCGTGTTTTCGGGCAGGAGACCTACGGCATCGTCACCGATGTCTATGCGCTTATTCCGCTGGCTCTCACCCTTTTGACCATGGGCATGGAGTCCAGCTATTTCCGCTTCTCCGCCAAGGCCGACCAGGCCGGCGGCGATGTCGCCGGGGCCAAACGGCGTCTCTTTGCGACCACGTGGGGCGTCACGTCGCTCGCGGCGCTGCTTTTCTTCGCCTTGATCGCGGTGTTCCGCACGCAGGTTTCCCGGTGGATGGGCGAGGCCTACGTCGCGCATCCCGAATATGTCGTCTGGGTCGGTGCCATCGTCCTTTTCGACGTTTGGGCCTGCATCCCTTTTTCGCGGTTGCGCGAGCAGGGCCGGGCCATGACTTTCGTGGGCATCAAGGCGATCAACGTGGTGCTGAACGTCGTGCTGGCGTTCGCTTTCGGAGCTGCCGGGTTGTTCGCTTCCGATTTCGGCGTGGGGTGGGTCTTCGTCGCCAACCTCGCGGCCAGCGTCGCCACGTGGGGCATCATGCTTTCGACCGTCGACCGCACCGTGCCCAGAATCGACAGGCGGTTGCTCGTTGCGATTTTCGCTTATTCGCTGCCGCTGCTGCTCGGCGGTCTCGCCGGTACGGCCAACGAATTCATCGATCGCCAGCTCATCAAATACCTCGTTCCCGCCGGGGCTATGGCGCAGTTGGGCATCTACGGAGCCATTACGAAGATCGCCGTGGTCATGATGCTTTTCTACCAGATGTACCGACTGGCGGCCGAACCGTTTTTCCTCTCCAACTTCAAGAAGTCCGATTTCGTCGAGATGAACGCTGCGGCACTGAAGTACTACGTCATGGCGTCGATGGTCATCTTCCTCGGCATCGCCCTGTTCCGCGACTTCTTCGCCTTGATCGTCGGGCGCGATTTCCGCGAGGGCATCTTCATCCTGCCCGTCGTCCTCGGTGCCAATATCCTCGCCGGCGTGTGGCTCAACCTCTCGTTCTGGTACAAGCGCGAGGAACGTACGTCGCTGGCTATCGTCGTCACGGGCACCGGACTGGTCGCCATGCTCGCGTTCGGTCGTTGGTTCATCCCGCTGTGGGGCTATTACGGTGCCGCCTGGGCACGCCTGGCCAGCGAAACGGCCATGGTCGCCGTGTCGTGGTGGCTCAACCGCCGCTTTTTCCCCACGCCCTACCCCTGGGGCCGGATCGCCGAGTATGCGGGGGTGGCATTGGTGGTGTTCTTCGCGGCGGAGTCTGCGACACGATTCGCGGGCAATATTTTCGTGGGCTATGCGTTTAACATCGTGGCGTTTGCAGCCTATGCCCTCTACCTCGTCCGCCGTGAGCGGATCGACGTGAAGGCATTGTTGCGGGCGGCGTTGAAAAGATAGTTTGTCGTGCGTTTTGCGGATATCATAGGACAGGAGGAGTTGAAACGGCATCTGGCGCAATCCGTCGATGCCGGGCGGGTGAGCCATGCCCAGCTGTTCACCGGGAGCGCCGGAGCCGGAGCCTTGGCGCTGGCCGTGGCCTATGTCCAGTATCTTTGCTGCCGGCATCGGAGCGACGGCGATTCGTGCGGCGAGTGCCCCGACTGCAAACAGATCGCCGCTCTGGCCCATCCCGATCTGCATCTGGTCTTTCCGGTCAACAAGCAGGGCAAGAAGTCCGGCGAGGTGATGTTGAGCGACGAGTTCCTGCCCCTTTTCCGCGAGTTGTTCGCCGAGCGGCGCGGATATGTCGCCCCCTCGGTGTGGTACAACCGACTCGATCTGGGCAAGACGCTCAAGGGGATGATCTCCGCCCGCGAGGCCGACGAGATCATCCGCAAGCTCTCGTTCAAGAGCTTCGAGGCCGACTACAAGATCATGCTCGTGTGGCTGCCCGAGGCCATGCACGAGGATGCCGCTAACAAGATTCTCAAGATTCTCGAAGAGCCGTGGGAGCGTACGCTCTTCGTCCTGGTCTCCGAACGCCCCGAGCGGCTTTTGCCCACGATCGTTTCCCGTACGCAGGAGGTCGTCGTGCCTCGCGTGGCGCCCGACGTGCTGGAGCGCTTCGCCGCCGCACGGGGGATCGCCGATCCGCTTCAGGCGCGCAACATGGCCCGCCTGGCCGACGGCAATCTGCTGGAACTGCAGCACCTGATCGCCGGCGAAAGCAACGCTTCGCGCCACGAGGATTTCGAGCTGTTCTGTTCCCTGATGCGCTTGAGCTACAACGACAAACACCTCGAACTGCTCGGCTGGGCCGAGGAGGTCGCCCAGCTCTCGCGCGAGCAGCAGCGGGTTTTTCTGGTCGACGCTTCGCGGCTTTTGCGCGAGAGTTACATGCTCCACGCCGGCCTTTCGGAAGTCAGCTATCTGTGGGGCGAGGAGCTGGCGTTCTGCTCCAAGTTCGCGCCGTTCGTCGATTCGCAGAACATCGAGCCGCTCGTCGACCAGATCGAGAGCGCTTCGGCACAACTTTCGCAGAACGGCAATCCCGCGATCGTCTTCACCCATTTCGCCCTCGCGGTGAGCAAACTCATCAAACATCTGTAGTCTATGGCACGTGTGGTTCTTCTCGCAGGCGGCAACATGGGGGACGTGAAGCGTACCCTGCAGGCGGCGCAGCAGCTCGTCAATGCGCGCGTCGGCGCCGTGTTGCGGTGTTCGCATCGCTACGAAAGCCCCGCGTGGGGCTTCAGCTCCGACACGCCGTTTTCCAACCAGGCGCTCGAAGTGGCCACCGACCTCGCGCCCGAGGAGGTGCTCGACATCATCCAGTCGATCGAGTGCGAATTGGGCCGCAACCGCGCCGCCGAAACCCTCGAAAAGGCCCGCTCCGGCGCCGACTACGTGTCGCGTCCTATAGATATCGACATCCTTTTCTACGACGATGCCGTCATCGCCACCGAGCGGCTTTGCGTGCCTCATCCCCGCCTCGCCGAGCGCGAATTCGCGCTGGTGCCGCTCTGCGAGATTCTGCGCGACAGGCGCCACCCCGTTTCGGGTCTCACCGCGGGGCAGATGCTCGACGCTTTGCGGGCGCAATCATCCGACCGGGCATGCGAAAAATAGGATACATACTGCTTTTGGCCCTCGCACTGTCGGCGGTCTCCTGCTTCAAGGAGGTCGCTTTCCGTACCGAGTATGTGCTCAAGCCTTTGAGGCAGGGCACTTCCGACGATCGCAATCCGGCCGTCATTCCCGGGGCCACGGCTTTCGCTTTCGGCGCCGACACCGTCTCGTGGACGGTCGCATCCTACGACGATGCGCTCGCCGGCGTCATCACCTCCAAGTCCGACCCTTCGGTCAAGCAGAGCGTGCCGCTGGCCGCTTCGCAGCCCTACGTCTTCGAGGGGGTCGAGGGGTGGATTTCGCTGGCGTTGAACCGCGAGCGGCAGATGATCGTCGCCGTCGATCCCGTCGACCGGCTCTATGCCTACACCGACCAGTCGATCGGCGTCAACCTCAGTCCGCTCTATGTGTCGCTGGTCTTCCAACCGTGGAAACAGACCGTTTCCTATAAAAACGGCACTTGGAGCATCTACAACGAATTCTACGAGCCGCCCCTGCTGCTCGACTGCTTCGTCGATGCCCGGGCGCAGGCGAAGGAGGGCGACGAGCCGAAACCGCTTCAGTCTGCCAAGGTCTATGCCTATGCCGTCGACACCACCGCCTGGCGGATCGTTTCCTATGACGATGCGGTCAACGGCATCATCACTTCCAAAACCTCTGCGCAGACCCGCACTACGCCCGATTTCCCCGCCTATCCCGTGTCCGAAAGCTCCTTGTTCGGCATGGAGGTCTCCTCGTCGCCGCTGATGCTCGTGGTCGTCGACCGGGAGCACCGCATCTATGCCTACACCGAGCGGGAGGTCGATCTGCTGGGTGCGAGTCTTACGTTCACGCTCCTTTTCCGCCCCTGGGTCGAGCAATGGATCGTCGTCGATGACGGCTGGTGCTTCGTCGACGATCGCCTCGCACCCGAAGAAAACGAGGAGCAATCTCCGGTTTCCGAATCATGAACAGAGAGCAGCGACATATCCTCACTTGGGCACGCGGCGCGGTGATCCTGTTTTTCGCGTCGGCTTTCTTGAGCCGTTGCGCCAGCATGATGACCCCCTCCGGCGGGCCTAAAGACACCTTGCCCCCCGTGATCGTCGACATGACGCCCGACAACTTCTCCACCGACCGGCCTCTGGTCGGCCACCCCAAAATCTACATCGAGTTCGACGAATTCGTCCAGCTCAAGGATCAGCAGAAGGAGTTCTTCACATCGCCCCGGATGAAGAAGAAACCCACGCTCACCGTCCGCGGCAAGGGCGTGGTGATCCAGTTGCGCGACACGCTCGAACCCAACACCACCTATGCCCTCGATTTCGGCAGCGCCTTGCGCGACAACAACGAGGGCAACCCGCTCTATTCCATGCGCTACGTCTTTTCCACCGGCCCCGAAATCGACTCCATGATCCTCTCCGGATACACGGCCGATGCCTATAAGGCCGATTCGGTCTCCAAGACGTTCATCTGGTTCTTCTCCGCCGATTCGGTCGAGAATGTCGCCGAGTATGACTCCACTCTGTTCAAATACAAGCCCGCCGTCATCGCGCGCGCCCAGTCCAACGGCATCTTCATCGCCCAGAACCTCAAGCCCGTTCCCTACCGCGTCTACGCCGTCCAGGACAAGAACGACAACCAGCTCTACGATCCGGGCACCGACCAGGTGGGTTTCCTCGACGGCACCTACAATCCTGCCGAGCTGCCCGACTTCGCCATGTGGTTCGATTCGATCCGCAACTACGTTTCCGCCGAGCCGCAGTTGTATCTGCGCATGTTCACCGATCGGCAGTTCCGGCGCCAGTTGCTCGCCCAGAGCGAGCGGCCGCTCCAGCATAAGGCTATGCTCTATTTCTCCGCCCCGCATCCGCAGATCGACAGCATCCGCTTCGACAGCATTCCCGAGGGCGGTTTCATCGTCGATCCCCAGACCGTCGGGCGCGATACGCTGGCCTTGTGGTTCACCGTTCCCTCGGCCGCTCTGCCCGACACGATCCGCGGCTCGATCACCTATTACAAACACGATTCGGTCAACCTCCTGCAGCGCGTCACCGAGCCGTTGAAACTCCCCTGGCGGTTCGTCGAGACCAAGGAGCAGGAGCGCGAGCGTCAGAAACTCGAACGCGAGCGCCGCAAGGCCGAGGAGGCCGGCGAGGAGTGGACGGAGCCGAAACCGGCCAACCCCTTCGCTTTCAAGCTGTCGCTTTCGGGCGAGATCAATCCCGAGAATCATCTCGTCGTCGATTTCGACTATCCCCTCGCCCGGGTCGATTCGTCGGCTCTGCTGCTCACCGTCACCCACCCCGACAAGTCCGTCGACGACGTACCGGTGCATCTGGTGCGCGACACCGCTTCGTTGCGGCGCTGGTACTTCCGCGCACCCTGGCAGAAGGGCGGGCAGTATACGCTCACCGTTCCCGAGGGGGCGATCGCCGATATAGCCGGTTTCTCCAACGATTCGATCGTCGGCAAATATACCGTGCTCGATCCCGAGAAGTTCGCCACCGTCAAGATCGACGTCGCGGGCCGCGAGGGCGTGCGCTACATCATCCAGCTGCTCGACGGCGGCGGTTCGCTCAAGCAGGAGCGGCGCGATGTGGTGTCCGGCCCCGTGCAGTTCGATTATGTCTCGCCCGGCGAGATCAAATTCCGCATCATCGAAGACCTCGACGGCAACGGCAAGTGGGATACGGGCGATGTCGTCGCCCGGCGTCAGCCCGAGCGGGCCGAGATGTTCGCCGATGCCTCGGGCGAGGAGACTTTCGCCACCAAGGCCAACTGGGAGATCGAGTTCCGCATGGATATGCCCCGTATTTTCGCCCCCGTCACCATGCAGTCGCTGTCCCGCATGCTCGACGAGCGCGAGTTGCAGCGCCTGCGGCGCGAGGAGGAGAAGCGCGCCAAGGAGAAACCCAAAAACGACGCTTCCCGCAATCGGCAGGACACCGGCAGCAGCGGTATGGGCGGTTTCGGCAGCATGGGCGGCGGCATGAAGTCGGTTTCCAATGTGTTCAATCAGTAGCGGACTTATGACGATGCATAAACAGATCATTTCCGGGTTGATGCTCGTCGGGGCGCTCGTCGCGTCCCGCGATGTTGCGGCGCAGCATACGCTGGGCGCGATCGTCGGCTACGGCATGGGCAGCGGCCGCTTCGAGCCGAAGCAGGAGTCGCGGGCCGTTTGGGGCATGTACGGCGGGGGGCTGTCGTGGCGTTATTACGGCGCCCAGCGTTTCGTCGGCGGGTTCGGCATCGACCTCGAATTCCTCCAGCAGGGTTTTTCGTTCGCTCCCAACGCTTCGGCGGTCGACGACAAGGCCGATTACCTCTATTATACGCGCCGCATCAACTCCGTGGTGCTGCCCATCGTCTGGCAGCCGCATGTCTACCTGCTGCGCAACCGTATCCGGGTCTATCTGGAGGCTGCCGCCACCTTCTCCTACAACATTTCTTCCACCTACGAGAACGACTACGCCCGGGCGCGGGGCGAGGAGAACTGGCGCGGCGATTATCCGTTCCGGCTTTCGCGTGACAACCGGTGGGGCTACGGTCTGGCCGGCGGCGGGGGCGTGGCGTTCCTGATCCGGCAGTTCGAGCTGAATTTCCGCGTCCGCTACTACTTCGGTTATGCCGACATCCTGCGCAACCGCAACCGTTATGCCGACAACGCCACCGACGGCCCCGAGAATCCTTTCTGGGCCACGCCCCTGCGTTCGCCGCTGGACGACCTGATGATCGGCGTGGGCTTGAGTTACCGCTTCAACAAGGAGGGATTCCAGACCTGGAAACCCCGTCCCAAGCGACAGAAGAACCGCGAGGTCTTCAAATACGGATTATAATACGAATAGGAAGGGGCTTGGCCCCCGAGCGGGACTTGCGCCCGTTCCCGATATGCAGAACAATTCATTATGGAAACCACCCGTCAGCAGAAAATCGCCAAACAGATTCAGAAAGACGTCGCCGAAATCTTCCAGAAAGAGGGTGCCGCCCTCGTCCGCGGCGTGCTGGTCACCGTCACCGCCGTGCGCGTTTCGCCCGATTTCGGCTATGCCAAGATCTACGTCAGCGTCTTCCCGTTCGAGCGGAGCGGGGAGTTGATGCAGACTCTGGAGCAGAACGACTGGTTCATCCGCCGGGCCTTGGGCCAGCGCATCCGCAACCAGTTGAAGAACGTGCCCGAAATCCAGTTCTTCCTCGACGATTCGCTCGAATACATCGACCACATCGATCGGGCGCTGAAAAAGTAAGGTAGTCCTGCGCCCGGCAAGATCGGTTTCGGGCCGGGCGCATGGTGAATGTCGAATCCCCAATCATGGTCGTTTCTTTTTTCGCCCGTCGCTATTTCTTTTCGCCCGCCTGCCGCTCGGTCATCCATTCGATCTCCGGCTTGAGCGTCGTCGCCGTCGCGGTTCCCGTCGCGGCGATGATCGTGCTGTTGTCGGTGTTCAACGGGTTCGAATCGCTCGTCAAGGACAACTGCTCCGCTTTCGATGCCGATCTCACGCTCACGCCCCGGCAGGGGAGGATGTTCGACGCCGCGTGCATCGACACGGCTCGTCTGGCCCGCCTTTCGGGCGTCGAGGCATTCGCTTTCGTTTTGGAGCAAAGCGCTTTGCTGGAGCACAACGGGCGGCAGGCCACCGCTACCGTGCGGGGCGTCGACGATCGCTATGGCGACGTCTTCCCGCTGCGCGAGGCCGTCGTTTCGGGCTATCCCGATGTCCGTGTCGGCGATCTGGAGCGGCTCGTGGTCGGGCAGTCCATGGCCTATATGCTGGGTATCCGGTCGTTGGCCGATGCCGACGTCGCGCTGTATGCCGTGCGTCGCGGATCGTTTTCGTCGTTGCTGCCCATGGCCAACTACACCTGCCGGTCGCTGCCCGTCGGGGGTGTTTTCGCCATCGACCTCGATACCGAACGCACCTATGCCCTCGTTTCGTTGCGGGCGGCGCAGGCGCTCTTTTCGCATCCCGGCCAGGTGTCGGCGCTCTGCGTCCGCCTGGCGCCGGGTGCCGATCCCGAGGCCGTGCGACGGGAGGTCGGAGCGGTCGCCGGCTCCGATTTCGAGGTACGCACGCGCTACGAGATGCGGGCTTCGTTCTACCGGATCATGACCTACGAGAAGTGGGGCATCTTTTTCATCGCGCTGCTGGTGCTCGTCGTGGCGTCGTTTTCCGTCGTCGGGGCGTTGGCCATGCTGATCGTCGACAAGCGCGACGACATCCGCACCCTTGCCGCCCTGGGTGCCGACCGGTCGCTCGTGCGGGCCGTTTTCCGGGCCGAAGGGTTGTTGATCTGCGGCGTCGGCGCACTCGCGGGCGTGGTGCTGGGCGTCGGCGCGACCCTCGGACAGCAACATTTCGGGTGGATCCGGATTCCGGCCGAAACCTTTCTGGTCGAGAGCTATCCCGTCGAGTTCCGTTTCGCCGATTTGGGCGTTGTCGTCGCGGCTTTCGCCTTGGTCGCCTGCGTGCTCTCCGACATCACCGTGCGCGGCATGATTAAAAAAACAGACCGATTATGAAATATCTTGTTCGTTTACTCCCGGTACTCGGGTTCGGGGTGCTTTCGATCGCCTGCGCCCACCACCGCATCATCCCCGACGAGAAGCTGGCCCTGATCTTCCACGACGCCTTTCTGGCCAATGCCTATGTCGGCAATCGCAACATGACGCGCGATTCGCTCAACCTCTACGAGCCGATTTTCGCCCGCTACGGCTATACCACCGAGGATGTGCACTACACCATCGGCAACTTCTCCAAGCGCAAGAGCGCCCGTCTGGGCGATGTCGTCGAGCGGGCCATTACGATGCTCGAAGCCGAGGGCAAGTTCTACGACCGCGAAGTCGCCGTGCTCGACACCGTCGACAACGTGGCCTTGCGTACGGCCCGGCGCGTCGTGCATGCCGATTCACTGATCCGCGTGCGATCGCTCGCCGATACGGCGCGGACGAGTTTCGTCTTCGACGTCGTACCCGGCGACTACGACGTGCGCTTGAGCTATCGGATCGATTCGCTCGACCGCAATAGCGCGGGGTTCCGGAGCACCATGTGGCTGGAGCGGGCCGACGGTTCGCAGGCCTCTTTGTCCACCGCCTCGCTGCGGCGTCACCGCGAGGAGAAGCTCTCGCGCCGCTTCAAGGCCGACTCTACCCACCGGCGGCTGCATGTCGTGTTGCTGGGTTTCGCCGACAAACCCCAGCGTCCCCATGTCACGGTGCGCGATTTCGAGGTCGTCCACACGCCGCCCATGCGCACAGCCGTCGAGCAGCTCTACGAACGGCAGCTCGGCATCCGGATTTTCGCCGACGAATTTTTCGGCGGCGCCATGGGCACCGATCGCCGGTCGTCGGAGTCGTTCGATAGTCCGCAGGCCGAATGACCGTCCGTCGAGTCGCCGCCCACCTGCTTTGGACGCCCTGCGGGATCGTCCGTCATCCCTTGGCGGAGATCGCGCCCGACGGGCGCGTGCGTCTTGTCGCGTCGTGTCCCGAACCCGACTGTCTGCCTTTCGTCGAGTTCCGCGCCGGGCTGCTCGTGCCCGATTTCCCGGCCGATTTCCCGGATGCGTTCGCTCGCTTGCAGACACAGCCCGAGGTATCGCTTGCCGAAACCTTATCGGCCGTCGTTACTCCCGGCTGCGGTATTCCGGTCGTCATTTCCGGCTTGAATTACAACGATTTGAAATTGACACCCGCCGCTCGGATCGAGAAAGTGTAGAAACGAATCTCCCTCCTTTCGAAAATCGGGTTCGTCTCTTTTCGACAGCAGCCTAATTTTCGCTATGGTCGAAATTGGGCAGGTGTTCTTCCACCGTGCGGCGCAGGTGGTCGTTGTCCAGATGGGTGTAGATTTCCGTGGTCAGGATGCTTTCGTGACCCAGCATCTCCTGCACCTGGCGGATGCTCGCTCCGCCCTCCAGCAGATGCG
This sequence comes from uncultured Alistipes sp., assembly GCA_964431265.1. Classification (GTDB taxonomy): domain Bacteria; phylum Bacteroidota; class Bacteroidia; order Bacteroidales; family Rikenellaceae; genus Alistipes. Next base: position 10,979 of record CAYSJF010000013.1, read on the forward strand.
TCGCGAACGAGTGGCGGAACGTGTGGGGGCTGATGCGCTTGTCGATTCCCGCACGCTTGGTCGCCTGCTTGATGATCGTGAAGATCATCACGCGGGTCAGCCGGCCGCCGCGGTTGTTCAGGAACACGATTTCGCGGTCGCGGCCCGTCGTGCCCATCGTCCGGCGGTCGTCCAGCCAGCATTGGATCTTGTCGCGCGCCGTGGTGCTCACCGGCACCAGACGTTGTTTGTCGCCTTTGCCGATCACGCGGATATAACCCTCGCCGAAAAAGAGGTCGGACAGCCGCAGCGACGTCAGCTCCGAGACCCGCAACCCGCACGAGTAGAGCACTTCGAGCATCGCGCTGTCGCGGCGGCCCTTGGGGGTCGCGAGGTCGATCGAGCCGATGATGCGGTCGATCTCCTCGGTCGTCAGCACGTCGGGCAGCTGACGCCCGAACTTGGGCGAGGCGATGAACTCGGCGGGCGACGCGTCGATCTTCTCTTCGAGGAGCAGGAAGTTGAAAAAGCTGCGTATGCCGCTCAAGCTGCGGGCCTGCGAGGTTTTTTCGCTGCCGCGTTCATAGAGACGGCCCATGTAGCGCTCGATCATTTCGCGTTCCACCTTGCGCGGCCCCACGTCCCATTGGTGCAGGATGAAGTGGGCGAACTGGCGCAGGTCGCGCATGTACGACTCCACCGTGTTGGCCGACAGCCGTTTTTCCAATTTGATGTGGGTGCGGTAGCGCCGTGCGGCATCTTCCCATTTTTTCGTGTTTTCGACCATCGGTCAGCAGTTTTTCGGGGGATTATCCGTAACTTTGTACGCGGCGAAGATACGAAATTTTACATAATTTTACACCGTCGAACCCTATTGTCTGTCGATCGAAATCTTTCTTTTATGGATTATATATTGTTGCATATCGCCGTCGCCGATGACGAGCAGGCCGAGATACTCATCGCCGAACTGGCCGAATGGCCTTTCGAGAGTTTCGAGACCGAGGGCGGTACCCTCAAAGCCTATATCCCTCGGGAGCGGCTGGCCGACTGCAAACCGCAGGTCGACGCCCTGTTGGCTCGTTACGGGGTCGCCGGACGCTTTATCTCGATCGAGGCGCAGAATTGGAACGCCCTTTGGGAGCGGAATTTTCCGGCCACCGACGTCGAAGGGCGCTTGCGCATCCGTGCGCCGTTCCACGAACCGGCGCCTGCGGGCGAAATGGAGATCGTCGTCATGCCCAAGATGTCGTTCGGCACCGGGCAGCACGCCACTACGTGGCTCATGGCCCGCGGGGTGCTCGATCTGGGCGTCGCCGGGCGTCGCGGCCTCGACATGGGCAGCGGCACGGGCGTTCTGGCCATCCTCGCCGCCAAGTGCGGCGCCGCGCACCTCGATGCCGTGGATATCGACGACTGGGCCGATGCCAACTGCCGCGAGAACGTCTCCGCCAACGGGGTCGGGTCGCTCGTCGAGCCTCTGTTGGGCGACGTGGCGCGCATCGCCGGTCGCACCTACGATTTCATTCTGGCCAACATCAACCGCAACATCCTCCTGCGCGACATGCCCGCCTATGCCGCAGCGCTCGTGCCGGGCGGCGACCTGCTGATGAGCGGCTTCCTCGAAGCCGACGTCCCCGCTGTCGTCGCGGCTGCCGAGGATCGAGGCATGCACCTCGTCGCCACGGCTTCGCGCGAGGATTGGAGGATGGTACACGTGCGTAAGGGTTGAAAGTCTATAAGGGGCGCGGGGTCGTTCTCCACACGCTCAAATACGGCGATTCGTCGATGGTCGCCTTTCTGCTGACCGACGTCGGCGGGCGTCGCAGCTACATGGTGCAGGGCGTCCGCAGCCGCAGCGGCCGCGGGTCGAAGCTGGCGCTTTTCCAGCCCATGTTTCCCGTGGAATTCGAGGGACTGGAGTCGTCCAGGCAGCAGATGCACCGCTTCAAGGAGATCCGCACGGCTTTCGTGCTCCAGAGCCTGCCGTTCGACGTGCGCAAGTCGACCGTGGCGCTCTTCATGGCCGAAGTGCTCTATCGGCTGGTGCGCGAGAGCGAGCCGAACGAGTCGCTGTTCGATTTCGTGTGGGGGTCAGTCGAGGCGCTCGACGTCATGGAGGAGGGCGTGGCCAATTTTCACTTGTGGTTCCTGGCCAATTTGAGCCGGTTTCTCGGTTTCTGTCCCGGCAACGACTACATGCCCGGCGCCTGGTTCGACATCCGCGAGGGCCTCTATACCCCCGTCTGCCCCGTTCATGTCGAGGTGATGACCCGCGAATGCACCCGCATCCTGCACGAGATGCTGTCGTGCGACGTGCGGGCGCTGGCCGACATCGCGCTCAACCGCACCCAGCGGGTCGAATTCCTCAATGCCATGCTGGTCTATTTCGGCTACCACCTCGATGCCATCAGCGCCGTGCAATCGGTGCGCATTCTCAAAGAGGTATTTTGATTTTACGTATTTTCGCGTATTTTTTTCTGGGAGATAGTTGCGACCTTTGCCGCTGCAATCGAATCTTTTCAGACAATGAAAAAACTACTCCTTTCCGTATTCCTGCTGCTCGGCGGTATCGTCGGCGCGCAGACCCCCCCCCGCGAAAATGTCGGCTCGACTGAAGTGCGCTCCGTCGAATCGCGCGTCGAAACGCTCGAAACCGAAACTTCGACCTGGAGCAAGATCGCGGCCCGTTTGCCCAAGTTCTCGGGCTACGTGCAGGCCGGGTACCAGTACTCCGACAACGCCTCCACGTTCTTCCTCAAGCGCGTACGTCTCTCGCTCGCCGGCGACATCGCCCCGAAACTCGACTACAAGATTCAGTTCGAGTTCTGCACGCCCCGGCTCGTCGATGCTTTCATCCAGTACAAACCGTTCAATCAACTCAACATCAAGGTGGGTCAGTACAAGGTGCCTTTCTCGATCGAGAATACCGATTACATCCCCACGAAACTGGAGTTCATCGAGTATCCGATCGTCTTGCAGAAGCTGATGGGCTTCAGCGACGTGTGCGGCATCTCGGCCACGGGCCGCGACTTAGGCGCCACGCTCTACGGCGGCTTTTTCAAGCGCGACGGTTACAGCATCGTCAACTACGACCTCGGCGTCTTCGACGGCGCGGGTATCAATACCAAGGACAACAATAAGACCAAGGACATCGCCGCCCGCCTTATGATCAAGCCTGTTCGCGGGCTGACGATCTCCGGGTCCTATTACTGGGGCGAGTACGGCGCATCGTACTTCCGGCGCGAACGTTATGCCGCCGGCATCTGCTACGACCGCGTTGCTGTCGTCGTCCGCAGCGAGTGGATCGGCGGCCGTACCGGCAGCGCCGACGGTACGTTGGACAGCGACGGCTGGTATGCGATGGTCGGCTGGCGGGCATCCGACAAGTGGATGCCCGTCGCCCGCTTCGAGCAATTCACGCTCGACACCGCCCGTCGTTCCGCTTCGCGGCAGAACAACTACACCGTCGGTCTGCTGTGGGCTCCGGTCAAGTACCTGCGCTGCCAGCTCAACTACACCTATGAGGACTACGCCGCGTCGTCTGCCCGTAACGTCGTCGCCGTCATGTTCACGGGCATGTTCTAATCTTTAGTCCACAATCCGGAAACCCCGGAGATCGCAGGTCTCCGCTCCGTTAAATTCAGATTTTCCATGAAAAATTGGCTTGAAAAACTCCGCACCGAAGATTGGGTGACGGTCTGGGTCTCTGTTCCGCTGCTTCTGCTGGCGATTTTCATCCCGCAGCAGCTGCCCCGCGTGCCGGCTACGCTCGTCGGAGCTGCGGCGTGGTACGACATCGCGCTGCTGTTCGTCATCTGTTTAGCTGTGCTCTACATCGGATCGCTTTTGCTGCGACGCCCTCTGAAAGGGCTGCTGCCGTCGTTCGTCGTGGTCTTCGCCGTTTCGCTTGTGGCGCAGGTCGTGGCCAAGATTCCGCAGGTGTCGTATTACGGCTTCGAATCGGTCTTCTTTTCGGTGCTTTTCGGACTGCTGATCCGCAACGTGTGGCATGTGCCCGACTGGATGAAACCCGCCGTGCAGGGCGAGTTCTACATCAAGATCGGCGTCGTCTGCCTGGGTGCTACGATTCTGTTCTCCGACGTCATGAAGTCGGGCATCTTCGGTCTCGCGCAGGCTATTCTGGTCGTGGCCGTCGTCTGGTTTTTCGCCTTTCGGCTCTCGCGCCGGATGAAGGTCGACGAGCGTACGGCCATGATCCTCTCGTCGGGCGTTTCGATCTGCGGCGTCTCGGCCTGCATCACGGCGGCCCGTGTAGCCGGCGGCGACGACAAGAAGCTGTCCTACATCGTCTCGCTCGTGCTCATCGTCGTCGTGCCCATGATCTACCTCATGCCGTGGTTGGCCCGCACCGTGCTGCCGCTCATCTTCTCCGATCCGCAGACTGTCCATGAAGTCGCCGGCGCCTGGATCGGCGGTACGATCGACACCACGTCGGGCGTCGCCGCGTCGAGCACCATCGTCGGCGAGGTCGCCAACCAGCATGCCGTCATCATCAAGGCGGCGCAGAACGTGCTGATCGGCGTCGTGGCGTTCTTCATCGCCCTCTACCTCTCGGCCCGCGGCGAGAAAGGCGCCGCTCAACGTCCGTCGCTCGGCATCGTGTGGGAGAAGTTCCCGAAATTCATTCTCGGATTCGTCGCCGCGTCGCTTCTCTTCAGCCTCTGCCAGTCGGGCGGCGTCTTCGTCCCCGAAAAGGGCAAACTCGTCGAACCGGGCGTCGCCAAGATGTTCTCCACGGTCTTCTTCTCGCTGGCGTTCGTCTGCATCGGTCTCGACACGCGGCTCAAGGATATCGTCTCCAAGGAGAACCGCAATGCCTTGTGGGCGTTCCTCGGTGCGCAGACGTTCAACATCGTCGTGACGCTCGTCATCGCCTGCTTGCTGTTCGGGGTGCTCAAACCGATGCTCTAAAAAATAAAAGGCCGCAAGGCCTTTTATTTTTTGAAGAAGTAGCTTTTCTGTCTGCGTTTCTCCTCCTGCGAGCGGGCGACGTAGACTTTTTCGTGCGTATAGGGATTCTCGCCCGTGTAGAACATCACCGACGAGAGGGTCATCGGCGTGGGCGTGAGGTCTTGCACCTGCTCCAGCGCGAAGTGGAGCTTGCCCGACACCTTTTCCGAGAGCGCGTGCATGTCGCGCTCCGTGCAGCCCGGGTGCGACGAGATGAAGTAGGGGATCAGCTGGTAGGGAAGTCCTTCTGCGCGGCAGATGCGGCGGAAATCGGCGTTCAGCCGCTCGAACATCGCGAACGGCGGCTTGCGCATCAGCTTCAGCACCCCGTCTTCCGTATGCTCCGGCGCCACTTTCAGCCGCCCCGAGGTGTGGTGCTTGAGCACCGTCTCCAAATAGGGCGAGTCGTCGAATAGGTCGTAGCGGATGCCGCTCCCGATAAAGGCCTTTTTGATCCCTTTTACGGCCTGTATCTTGGCATAGAGGTCGAGAAGCGGCCGGTGGTCGTCGTTCAGATTGGGGCACTTCTTCGGATGCAGACACGAGGGGCGGCGACACCGGCGGCATAGTTCCCGGTCGCGACCGCCCATGCCGTACATATTGGCCGAGGGGCCTCCGATGTCGGACAGGTAGCCCTTGAAACCGGGCATCTTCGCCACCCGATCCACTTCCTGCAGTATCGAACGTTCGCTGCGCGAGTTGATGAACTTGCCCTGGTGGGCCGAGATCGTGCAGAATGCGCAGCCCCCGAAGCAGCCGCGGTGGATGTTCACCGAGAATTTAATCATCTCCCACGCCGGAATCGCACCTTTGCCCGCATAGCGCGGGTGGGGCGCCCGTTCGTAGGGTAGGTCGAACGAGCGGTCGAGTTCCTCGGTCGTCAGCGTCGCATGGGGCGGCGTCACCACCGCATAGCGGTCGCCGACCCTCTCCACGAGCGTCGCTTCCGGTTCGAGCAGGTTGCTTTGCGTCTCTTCCTCCACGAAATTCGCGCCGAATGCCTGTTTGTCGGCGCAACACGTCTCGTAGCTGTGCAGGCGGATCGTCGTTGCCGGGTCGAGCCGCGAGACATAGCTCTCATCGGCCATGAACGCCACTTGGCGGAGCTTGCGCAGCAATTTGGCGTTGTAGCCGTTGCGCATGGCCCGGGCCACTTCGCCGATCGCCTTTTCGCCCATGCCGTAGATCAGCAGATCGGCGCCCGACGTGGCCAGAATCGAGGGTTTCAGCTCGTCGTCCCAGTAGTCGTAGTGGGTCAGCCGCCGCAACGAGGCTTCGATGCCGCCGATGACCACCGGAACATGGGGATAGAGCCGTTTGAGTATCTGCGTATAGACCGTCACGGCACGGTCGGGCCGAAATCCCGCCTTGCCGCCCGGCGTGTAGGCGTCGTCGTGGCGCAGCCGCAGGTTGGCCGTGTAGTGGTTGACCATCGAGTCCATGGCTCCGCCCGACACGCCGAAAAAGAGCCGCGGCGCACCCAGCTTCGTAAAGTCGCGCAGGTCGTCGCGCCAGTTGGGCTGCGGCACGATCGCCACCCGGTAGCCCTCGGCTTCCAGCAGACGCCCGATCACCGCCGCCCCGAACGCCGGATGGTCGATGTAGGCATCGCCCGTGAAAAGGACGACATCCAACTCGTCCCACCCCCGGGCACGCACTTCCTTTATGGTCGTAGGCAGAAACAAATCGCAGAAATCCTTAGTTTTGAGAGGTGGTGTTCATTCCTCCGTTTGTGTCGCTGCCGAATATCCCTCCCATTTGTTTATCAGGGCTTTGAAGTCTGCCGGGAGGTCGCTTTCGAAGCGCATTTCGCGGTGGGTCGTCGGGTGGTCGAACCCCAGCGACTGGGCGTGCAGCGCGTGGCGGGGCATCAGGGCGAAGCAGTTTTCGACGAATTGTTTGTATTTGGCGAACGTCGTGCCCTTGAGGATGCGGTCGCCGCCATAGCGTTCGTCGTTGAAGAGCGGATGCCCCTGCCAGGCCATGTGTACGCGGATCTGGTGGGTACGGCCCGTTTCCAGCCGGCATTCGACGAGGGTGACATAGCCGTAACGCTTCAGTATGCGCCAATGCGTCACGGCATGCTTGCCGTCCGAGCCGTCTTCGAAGACATACATCTTCTGCCGTTCGCGGGGGCTGCGGCCGATGTTGCCCGTGATCGTCCCTTCGTCGTCGGCGAAATCGCCCCACACCAACGCCACATAGCGGCGGTAGATCGTGTGGTCGAAAAACTGCTTGGCTAACCGAGCGTGCGCTTGTTCGTTCTTGGCGATCACCAGCAGTCCCGACGTGTTCTTGTCGATGCGGTGCACCAGTCCTGCACGCATCTCGCCGTTGTCGGCGATCGCCGTGCCGCGCAGATGCCAGGCCAGCGCGTTGACCAGAGTTCCCGACCAGTTGCCTACGCCCGGATGCACCACCATGCCCGCCTCCTTGTTCACGATCAGCAGGTCGTCGTCCTCATAGGGGATGTCGAGCGGAATCTCTTCGGGGCGGATTTCGTTGTCGCGCCGCGGATAGGGCAGCACGATCTGGATGCGATCCAGCGGCTTGACCTTGTAACTCGACTTGGCCGGCACGCCGTTGACCAGGATGTTGCCGCCGTCGGCCGCTGCCTGGATGCGGTTGCGCGAGCAGTGCTCCATGCGGGCCACCAGGAATTTGTCGAGCCGCAGCAGCGTCTGGCCTTTGTCGGCCACCACGGCGAAGTGCTCGTACAATCCCTCCTGCTCGCTCTCCTCCTCTTCGAACGACAGCGGATCGTCCTCTTCGGCGGAGAGGTCGGGCAGAGTCTCTTGCGGACGGATTTCGTCGCCTATATAGCGGGGATCGGTCATCAATCGAAGAAACTGTCGAATTCCTCTGTCTTGCTCGCGGCCGGGGTCTCCACCGGTGCCGGTTCGACGGCATATTCCAATTTCGCCCGGGCGATCGAGTCGGCGCGCTCCGCTTCCCTGCGCTGCCGCTCCTGGGCCGCTTCGAGCGCGCGCTGCTCCGCTTCCTGACGGATGATCTCCAACTTGCGGGCGTCGAGAGTCAGCTGCAGATCGACTTTAGCACCCAGCGAGAGCTTGCGCTCGGGGTCGGGACGCTGCACATAGACGCGCGCATCTTTCTGGTTGAGCAGGTTGATCCCCTTGTCGAACTCGATCTTTCCCACGTTGAGGCCCGACTCCCACAACCGGCCCTTGGCTTCCTTGAGCGTCAGCCCCACCACTTGAGGCACATAAGCCGCGTTGTGGCCCGGCGCCACACCTACATAGAGCGTTACGCCCGATCCCATTTCGGCTTCGAGCCGACTCGTCGGCGTGACGGCCCGCCCCGACACGAACTGACTCAACACATAGTTGGTCGCCATGTCCGAGCGATAGATCAACTCGGCGATCTCCAGACCGGCGATTTCGAGCATGTTTTTGGCTTGGCGCAGCGAGCGGTCGGCCACATAGGGCACGGGCACCATTTTCTGGCGGAACGAGTTGATCGTGATGTAGACCGTGCGGCCGGGCTTCACCTCCACACCGCCCTCGGGCAGCTGATCCAGCACGATGCCGCCTTCATAGGTCGGCACGAACAGCGAGTCGTTGATCTGCAGCCGCAGGTCGTGCTGCCGGGCGGTGCGCTGGGCTTCGCGCAGCGGCATGCCCGATAAGTCGGGCACCGTGCGGCGGACGCCGTGACGGGTGCCGATCTGCATGAGCAAGTGTGCGCCCACGGCCAGCGCCGCGATGATCGCGCAGATCAGAAACAGGTTGTAGGCCAAACGGTTCGCCTTGAGCCGCTGCCACAAGGATTCGGGTTTCTCCATGGTCTTTCTTGAATTATTTGGGGGCCTTCCGATAGAGATAGATCGCTATGCACAGATAGATGATGTTGGGGAGCCACACGGCCAGCCAGGGGGGCAGCGAGCCGCTTTTGGCGAACTCCTCGAAGAAGCGGTTGAACAGGATGTACGAGAAGCAGAGGCCCGTGCCGATGCCGATGTGGAGGCCCGTGCCGCCGCGCACCTTACGCGAGGAGAGCGACACGCCGATGAGCGTCAGGATGAACGTCGACAACGGATAGGCGTAGCGGGCGTGGCGTTCGACCTCGATGATGTTGATCGCGTCGGAACCTTTGGCCCGCTGCTGGGCCAGAAACTCGTTCAGCTCGGTGATGTTCATGGTCTGTATGAGTTCGTTCACCCGGCCCAGCTCGCTCACCTCCAGATTGATGAGCGTGTCGAGGTTGCGGAACTGCTCGAATGTCTCGCCGCCTGCGCCGTCGAATTGGCGTTTGGTGTAGCGCGGGGCCGTCCAGCGTTTGGTTTCGGGGTCGAACTTGGTTTCCGCCGCCTCCAGCGAGCGGATCATCGAGCCGCTTTCGTAGTGCTCCAGCACGAAGAACGAGGCCTGCCGCGTCGCATCGCGGTAGCCGCGGATGTAGACGAACGTGCCCGGTTCGATCTGGCGGTAGATATGCTGGTCGTACTGGGTGTTCTGCTTGCGCTTGATGTATTGTGCTTCGAACTCCACGATCTTGCGCTGCGAGAGGGGAATCACCCATAGGTTGAGCGTCAGCGACAGCCCGCCGATAATCAGCGCTCCCAGGAAATAGGGCCACATGAGCCTCCGGAACGACATGCCGCCCGACAACATGGCCACGATCTCGGTCTGGTAGGCCATCTTCGAGGTGAAGAAGATGCAGGCGATGAAGGTGAACAGACCGCTGAACTGGTTGATGAAGAAGGGTATGAAGTTCAGATAGTATTCGAAGATCACGCTCTGCAGCGGCGCATGCAACTCCGTGAAGTCGTCGATCTTCTCCACATAGTCGAACAGCACCACCACCACGATGATCATCGCTATGGCGAAAAAGTAGGTCGACAGGAACTTGCCCAGTATGTAGCGGTCGAGAATCTTATATCCGGGGAATCGAAAGGTTTTCGACAAACCGGATGCGGAACCGGGCCTGTTTGCGTCGTGCCGAGGCGGGAAAACCTGCATGGAACCGAACTTCATCATCTTACAGTCTTCGTTGCAGTTTGGGAACCGTCGCCTCTTTCCAGGCAGCGAAGTCGCCGGCGAGGATATGTTCGCGGGCCATGCCCACGAGACGCAGGTAGAACGCGATGTTGTGCAGCGACGCGATTTCGGCCGCCAGCATCTCGCCGCACACGCATAAGTGGTGGAGGTAGGCCTTGGAGTAGAGCGTGTCGACGAAGGCCGTGCCCGCGGGATCGATCGGCGAGAAGTCGTCCTCCCACTTCTTGTTGCGGATGTTGATAATGCCCTCGGCCGTGAAGAGCTGCCCGTTGCGGCCGTTGCGCGTGGGCATCACGCAGTCGAACATATCGACGCCCCGGGCTATCGCCTCCAGGATATTCGCGGGCGTACCCACCCCCATGAGGTAACGGGGCCGATCTTCGGGCAGCACGGCGTTCACCACCTTGATCATTTCGTACATCACCTCCGTAGGTTCGCCCACGGCCAGGCCGCCTATGGCGTAGCCGTCGGCATCGTATCGCTTGACGTTCTCGGCCGCCCTGACCCGCAGATCGGGATAGGTGCAGCCCTGTACGATGGGGAACAGCGCCTGGTAGTGGCCGTATTTGGGCGCCGTCTGCGCATAGCGCTCGAAGCAGCGGTCGAGCCAGCGCTCGGTCAGGTCGAGCGACTTGGCGGCGTAGTCTCGGGGCGCATCGCCCGGCGGACACTCGTCGAACGCCATCATGATGTCGGCGCCGATCGTCCGCTCGGTGTCGATCACGCTTTCGGGCGTGAAGAGGTGCTTCGAGCCGTCGATGTGCGAGCGGAAGTGGCACCCCTCCTCCTTGAGTTTGCGGCATGCGGCCAGCGAAAAGACCTGGAACCCGCCGCTGTCGGTGAGCATCGGTCCCTCCCACGTCGAAAAGCGATGCACGCCGCCCGCCTTTTCGATGATCTCCATGCCGGGCCGCAGATAGAGGTGGTAGGTGTTGGCCAGGATGATCTGCGCCCGGGCTTCGTCGCGCACGTCGCGGTGGTAGATGCCCTTGACCGTGGCGGCCGTACCCACAGGCATGAAGATGGGGGTGTGCACGGGGCCGTGGTCGGTCTCGAGCACTCCCGCACGGGCCTGCGAAGCCGTATCCCTGCCGTGTATGGTAAACTGCATGCTCATCGGAGGGCAAAAATAGGGAAAATTCTTCCGATGCCCAAATATATCGGCTCCGGATGCTTGGCCGACAACTCCGATGCAGGCGCATCTATCGTTTTTCGGTGGAGGCCCGGATCACCATGTCGGCAGGCAGCACCACGTTTTCGGGCGGAGCTTGAGGATTTTCGATTTTGGCGAGCAGCAGGCGCACGGCCTCCTCCGCCATTCTTTCCAGCGGCTGTTCGACCGCCGTGACGGCCGGATAGACGAGCGTCGAGAGTTTGGTGCCCGACATGCAGGCGATAGCCATGTCGTCGGGAATGCGGATGTTGCGCGCCTGCAACACCCGCTTGGCCCCCAGGGCTTGCAGCTCGGTGAAGCAGAATACGGCGTTGCAGTCGACATGCGAGTCGAGAATGCGGCCCATGGCCTCCGCGCTCTCCTTTTCGTCGATGCCCGCCGCGACGACCAGTTCGGGACGGTAATCGATGCCGTGCTTTCTCAACACGTCGCGGTAGGCTCGCAGCCGGTCTTCCGAATTGCGGATATAGTCGGGGCCTGCCAGGTGCAAAATCTTGCGGTAACCATTGTAAACAAGGTGTTCGACCAGAAAAAAGGCCGAGTGGTAGTCGTCGCTCCGCACGCTCGAACACGCCAAACCGCCGACCGTGCGGTCGAAAAAGACGATCGGCGTGCAGCGCCGGATATAACTGTTATAGAAGTCGAAATTGGCCCGGTGATGGCATGAACTGATGAGGATGCCGTCTACGCGGTCGTTGCCGAAAATCTCGAAATTCGAACGCTCCGTGAGAAAGTCCTCGTCCGAAAGAGTCAGAATGACCCGGTAACCGTAAGGTTGCAGAATCCGCTGCACAGCGGCCATGAATTGCAGGTAGAACGAGGTGACCGCTTCGGGAATTACGATGCCGATGGTGCGGGTTCTGCAGTTGCGCAGGTTGACGGCCATTTCGTTTTTCGTATATCCCATCTTCTCGGCCGCCTCCGTCACTTTACGTATCGTCTCCTCGCTGACGTTCCGGGTGTCGGACGACAAGGCCCTGGATACCGTGGATTTCGAAATTCCGAGGGCGCGGGCGATATCCTTGATGGTTACGTATCTCATACGCGGGGGCATTATCCTGGAGAATTATTACATGGTCTTGCATGATTCATATCCGCCGATACGCCGGCGGCCCGGAGTTGCGTTTTTTAGGTCCGTCCGCCTGTCAGTGGTGATAAAGGTACAAAAAATTCCGATTTTCCAAATTCCGGGCCGAAACCTTTTCATGTGGGAACGATTGCGGAAACCGGGAACGGTTGCGATAACGGTTCGAGGTTCCGATGCGAAGAAATATCGGGGATTTAGGATTAATTTAGTCCTCGGAATGTATCGAACAGACTACTTATGACGAAGAGCATCGCACTTCCCGATACCGACAATTCGGTCTATGTGGCAGCCTCCACTTTCGAAGAAAAAGGCGGATGGATCGCCGATCCGCAGTTCATGGAGCAGATGGGGTCGAGCTACCTCATCGCCCACGGCCTCGGCCAACCGGTCGAGAACGCCCGCACCCGGTTCATCGTGCCGCACGACGGCACCTATCATCTTTTCGTGCGCACGCGCAACTGGACGGCCTACTGGACGGACAAGCCTGCGCCGGGCGTTTTCCGCGTGTTGGTCGACGGACGGGAGGTGCAAACGGTTTTCGGCGACCAGGGGAGCGGGTGGCACTGGCAGGAGGGCGGCGACATCGTGCTGACTGCGGGCGTCCATACGCTGGCGCTGCACGACATGACCGGTTTCGACGGTCGCTGCGACGCCTTTTTCCTGACGACGACCGACTACCGGCCCGACGCTTCGTTGGAGACGGTGTTCGCGCTGCGCAACCGGCTGATGCGCCTGCCTGCCGATCCGGAGGACGGGGGCGAGTTCGAGTTCGTGGTCGCCGGCGGCGGTGTCGCCGGCATGTGTGCGGCGATCGCCGCGGCACGTAACGGCGTTCGCGTGGCCCTCGTCCAGGATCGCAAGGTCCTCGGCGGCAACAACTCCTCGGAGATACGGGTGGGCCTGGGCGGCCGCCTGAACATTGGCCCTTACCCCTCGCTGGGCTACCTACTCAATGAATTCGGCCCTGCCACGAAAGGCAACGCGCGACCGGCCCAAGTCTACGAAGACGAAAAGAAACTCGCTGCCATCCTCGCCGAAGAGAACATCACGCTGTTCCTCGGCTACAAGGTGACGTCGGTGCGCAAGACCGACGGGCGGAACATCGCCTCCGTCATAGCGACCCAGGTAGACGACTACCATACGGTGGAGATTCGCGGCAAGGTCTTCGCCGACTGCACCGGCGACGGCGCGCTGGGCGTGCTGGCCGGGGCCGAGTGGCACATGGGTCGCGATCCGAAGAGCCGCTACGGCGAACCCTCCGCACCCGAAGAGGCCGACGGCATTACGCTCGGCGCCTCGGTGCAATGGTATTGTCTCGAAGCGGAGACGCCGCAGCCGTTCCCCGACATCGACTGGGGGCTTCCGATCGACGAAGAGACCGTACAGAAAGTGCGGCGCGGCCAGTGGTACTGGGAGGTCGGCATGGCCGAGGATCAGATGGTGCAGGCGGAGCGGATTCGCGACTACGGCATGTACGTGGTCTATTCCAACTGGTCGTACATCAAGAATCATGCGTCGTTCCGCGACGAATATGCGAAGAGTTACTTGGGCTGGGTGGCGCATGTCGCCGGGAAGCGCGAGAGTCGTCGTTTGGTGGGCGACTTCGTGCTCCGCGAGCAGGACCTCGTCGACTTCGTTATTTACCCCGACGGCTGCGTCAGCACCTCTTGGTACATAGACAACCACGAACCCGATCCCGAGAACAGCCGGCGCTTCAGCGAGCCGTGGCTTTCGCGCGGATGTTTGCGTCCGCTCGATTTCTATCCGATTCCCTACCGGTGCTTCTACTCGAAAGACCTCGACAACCTCTTCATGGCCGGTCGCAATATCTCCGTCAGCCACATCGCGCTGGGCACGACCCGCGTCATGCGCACCACGGCGATGATGGGCGAGACTGTCGGGCTGGCCGCCACGCTCTGCTGCCGGGAGAACCTGTGCCCGCGAGACATTCATGAAAAGGCTTTCGACCGGTTGCAGGCGCTGATGAAAAAGGGCGCCGGCCGCACCGACGTACCCTACATGCAGGTCTATACGCTGATCGACACCACGGCCACACGCAGCGAGGAGTGCTGACCGACTCTCCCACAACGAAAACAACAACGATATGAGCATCATCGACTGGATCATCATTGTGTGCTTCTTCGGAGGACTGATCGCCATCGGATTCGCTTTCTCTGCCAAAAACCGGAACATCGAAGACTACTTCCTCGCCGGCAAGTCCATGCCGACGTGGCTGGTGGTATTCGCCGCGACGGGCACTTCGATCAGCGCCGGAACGTTCGTCGGCTCTCCGGAGCTGGGCTTCAACACCAACCTCACTTTCATCATGAGCTGCGTGGGTGCGGTCATCGGAGGCGTCGTAGTCGCCGCACTGTTCCTACCCAAGCTCTACAATTCGCACACGATTACCATCTACGGCTATATCGGCGACCGCTTCGGCGCTACTTCCAAGCGGGCCACGAGCGTCATGTTCATTCTTGGACAGCTCTTCACATCCGGATCGCGGCTTTTCATCGCAGCGATTGCCGTGAGCGTCATCATCTTCGGATCGATACACTTCCGGTTTCTGATGTATTCGATCGTCATTCTCGGCGTCGTGAGTACGATCTACACCATGGCCGGCGGTATCAAGGGGCTGCTCTATATCGATGCCCTGCAGATCATGCTGGTCATCGGCTCCGGGATCGTAGCGCTGCTCTTCGTCTTCTTCGCCCTGCACGAAACGATGTCGCTCGCCGAGATCGTCGAGTCGCTGCGCAGCGGCATGGTCAAGGCCCCGGCGCAACCAGAGTACGCCATGGCTGCGGACGGCTCGCTGAGCGGCTGGATCGCCGGCAGCAAGATCCGGCTCGTGGACCCGCGTTTCCGCTTCGATGTCCCCTACAACCTCATCGGCGCACTGGGGGCCTACGCTTTCTTCAAGGTGGCCCAGTTCTCCACCGACCACGAGTTCGTCCAGCGTCAGCTCACCTGCAAGAGCGTGAAGAAAGCCGGCGTCTCGCTCGTGTGGTCGCAGCTGCTGGCCATTCCGATCGTGTTGATTTTTCTGTCGGTCGGCTCGCTGCTCTATGTGCGCTACATCAACGACCCCGCGGCGGCCATGGCCGACGGCGTCTTCACCGATGCGCGTGACATCTTCCCGCAGTTCATTTGCCGCAGCATCCCCGCAGGCGTCCGCGGCGTGATGGTGGTCGGCCTGCTCGCCGCGGCGCTTTCGAGCTTCAACTCGGCCATCAACGCCATGGCCAGCAGCTTCGTTTCCGACCTCTATCTGCCCATCTGCCAAAGTCGCGGCAAGGCCGTCGACGGCGATGTCGACCAGATGGCCGCTTCGCGCAAGATGGTCGTGCTCATGGGCGTGCTGCTGACGCTCTTCGCCGTTGTCACGGCCGTCATGCAGCAGACGAGCGGACTCAACTTGGTGGATTTCGCCACCAGCGTCATGTGCTTCTCCTACGCGGGAATGATGGGCGTCTTCATCACGGCCCTCTTCACTCGGCGCGGCAATACCCGCAGCGTCGTCGCGGCGTTGGTCGTCGGTCTGCTCGTCGTGCTCTTCCTGCAGCCCTACATCTTCGGACCCGTCACGGAATACCTCTTCGGACATGTGATCTATCTCGCCTGGCCCTGGTGGTGCCCGATCAGTGTGGCGATCAGTCTGGCGGTATGCCTGAGCGGCAAACCCGGGAACAACTCCGAAACGAATACGCAAACGATATGAGACAAGCAGTACTTACGGCCCCGGAACGGATCGAGTTCCGTGAAGTGCCGGACCTCACCGCAGCACAGCTGGGTGAACGCGACATACTCATCCATGTCCGCAAGATCGGCATCTGCGGCAGCGAAATCCACTCCTACCACGGCCAGCACCCGGCCACGTTCTATCCGGTGGTACAGGGGCACGAGTATGCCGGCATCGTGACGGCCGTGGGCAGCGCGGTGACGAAGTGCCGGGTCGGAGACAAGGTGACGGCGCGGCCGCAGCTGGTCTGCGGCGAGTGCAACCCCTGCCGGCGCGGACAGTACAACGTCTGCGAACACCTCCGTGTGCAGGCGTTCCAGGCCGACGGAGCGGCGCAGGACTACTTCATCGTCCCGGAGGAGCGGCTCGTCAGACTGCCCGACAGCTTCTCGCTCGAATACGGTGCGATGATCGAACCCGCGGCCGTGGGAGCCCACGCCGTATCGCGGGCGGGCGACCTTGCGGGCAAGAACGTCGTCGTCTCGGGCGCCGGGGCCATCGGCAACCTCGTGGCGCAGTTCGCACAGGCCGTCGGAGCCCGTCGGGTGCTCATCACCGATGTGAGCGACTATCGGTTGGAGGTGGCTCGCCGATGCGGCATTGCCGACACGCTCAACGTAGCCCGCATGTCCCTGAAAGAGGCTGCGGAGACGGTCTTCGGCGGCGAGGGATTCCAGGTGGGATTCGAGGTGGCCGGCGTCGAGTCGTCGGTGCGCTCGCTTATGGAGTGCATCGAGAAAGGGAGCACGATCGTCATCGTGGCGGTCTTCGCCAAGGATCCGGCGTTGAGCATGTTCCACTTGGGCGAGCATGAACTCACGCTCGTCGGAACGATGATGTATCGACACGAAGACTACCTCGACGCCGTGGAGAAAATCGCTGCGGGGAGCATCCGCCTCGAGCCGCTCGTGACGAACCGCTTCGCATTCGCCGAGTACGACGAGGCCTACAAGTTCATCGCTGCCAACAAGGAGCGGTGCATGAAAGTGATTGTCGATCTCGAAAAACAGACGCTATGAAAACCCGACTCGAAATCATGGGAATCGGCGAACTCGTATGGGACATGCTGCCCTCGGGCAAACAGCTCGGCGGTGCGCCGGTCAACTTCGCCTACTGGTGTGGCAGGCTCGGCGCCAAGGGCTATCCGGTGAGTGCCGTCGGCGATGACGACCTCGGGCGGGAGGCGCTCGACCGCCTGTCCCGGGCGGGGCTCGACCTCGCATACGTGCAACACAACGACCGGTCGACTGGTCGTGTTGACATACAGCTCTCCGGCGAGGGAATTCCGGAATACGACATCGTCGAAAATGTGGCTTGGGATGCCCTGACCGCCGATGCCGGAGCGCTCGCACTCGCCGCACGGGCCGACGCCGTATGCTGGGGTACGTTGGCGCAGCGCAGCGAACGTTCGCGGAAAGCCGTCGAAGCCCTGCTCGAAGCGAC
>CAYSJF010000014.1:0-26672 GCA_964431265.1 uncultured Alistipes sp.
ATGGCGAGCTTGGGATCGAGCATGGCCATCTGGAAAATCTCGTTCTTCTTCTTCTCGCCGCCCGAGAAGCCCTCGTTGACGGCGCGCGACGTGAGCTTGGAATCCAGCTCGACGACGGCGCTCTTTTCGCGCATGAGCTTGAGGAAACCGGCGGCGGAGAGCGGTTCCTGACCGAGGAACTTGCGCCGCTCGTTCACGGCCAGCTTCATGAAATTGGCCATGGTGACACCGGGAATTTCGACGGGATACTGAAACCCGAGGAACAACCCTGCGCGCGCGCGATCCTCGATCGACATCGTTAACAAGTCGTGCCCCTCGAATGTCACGGAACCTTGCGTGACGGCGAACTTCTCGTTGCCGGCCAGCACCGACGCCAAGGTCGACTTGCCCGAGCCGTTAGGCCCCATGATCGCGTGCACTTCGCCGGCGCGGACTTCGAGGTCGATGCCCCGCAGGATTTCCTTGCCGTCGACCGACGCATGCAGATTCTTAACGCTCAACATCATATCTCAATCTCTGTTTTATCCTACACTTCCCTCCAAACTGAGGGCCAACAATTTCTGCGCCTCGACGGCGAACTCCATGGGCAGTTTGGCCAGCACTTCGCGGGCGTAGCCGTTGACGATCAGCCCCACGGCATCCTCGGTCGACAGACCGCGCTGGCGGCAATAGAACAGCTGGTCGTCGGAAATCTTGGAAGTCGTGGCCTCATGCTCCACGACGGCCGAACGGTTGCGGCAGTCGACCACGGGGAACGTATGCGCCCCGCATTTGTCGCCGATCAGCAGCGAATCGCACTGCGAATAGTTGCGGGCGCCGTCGGCCCCCTTGCCCACGCGGACGAGACCGCGGTAGGCATTCTGGCTGCGACCGGCCGAAATGCCCTTGGAGACGATGCGGCTGCGGGTATTGCGCCCGATATGGATCATCTTGGTGCCCGTGTCGGCCTGCTGGAAATGGTTGGTCATGGCCACCGAGTAGAACTCGCCGACGGCATTGTCGCCCGCGAGGATGCAGCTGGGGTATTTCCACGTGATGGCCGAACCGGTCTCGACCTGCGTCCACGAAAGACGTGCATGATCACGGCATATTCCTCTCTTGGTGACGAAGTTATAGACACCGCCCCGTCCCTCCTTATCGCCGGGATACCAGTTCTGCACGGTGGAGTACTTGACCTCGGCGTTGCGCTCGACGACGATTTCGACGACGGCGGCATGCAGCTGGTTTTCATCGCGCCGGGGTGCGGTGCACCCCTCCAGATAGCTGACGTAGGCACCCTCGTCGGCGACGATGAGCGTACGCTCGAACTGCCCCGTACCGGCGGCGTTGATGCGGAAATAGGTGGACAGCTCCATGGGACACCGCACCCCCTTGGGGATGTAGCAGAACGACCCGTCGGAGAAGACGGCGGCATTGAGCGCGGCGTAGAAGTTATCGGTATAGGGCACGACGCTGCCGAGGTACTTGCGGATCAACTCGGGATAGTCGCGCAGCGCCTCGGAAATCGAGCAGAAGATGATCCCCTGGGCGGCGAGCGTCTCCTTGAAAGTCGTCTTCACCGACACGGAGTCCATGACGGCATCGACCGCGACGCCCGCGAGCGCCATTTGCTCCTCCAAAGGAATGCCCAGCTTGTCGAACGTACGTTTCAACTCGGGGTCGACCTCCTCCATCGACTCCAACTGCTTTTTGGGCTTGGGAGCGGCGTAGTAGATGATGTCCTGGAAGTCGATCGGCGGAATATCGAGGTGCGCCCACGCGGGCGGAGCGAGGGTGAGCCAATGACGGAACGCCGCCACGCGCCGCTCGGTCATCCACGCCGGTTCGCCCTTCTTGGCGGAAATCAGGCGCACGACCTCCTCGTCCAATCCTTTCCGAATCAACTCGGTATCGATATCGGAAGTGAAACCGTACTTGTATTCTTGTTCGCCGATATGCTCCAGCAACTCTTTTTCGTAGTCAGCCATCAGATGCAAAATATCGTACAAAGATACAAAGAGCCGAGGGCAATGCCAAATTTATTTGATCATTGCCGAGGCCGAGTATCTAAAACGAAGTTAAAGGTACGAAATGAATCGGCAAATTCAATAAACGGGAAAGCAAATCTGCGTCCAAAGTGTCCAAAGTGCGGGCGGACAGCGGGGCACCTATGATCGATGTCGCCCAACCGCTACCCCCGAAAATAAAAACGGGAGGTGCGCGATGCGCACCTCCCGTAGAAAAGAATTTCAAAAATTACTTATACCAACGGCTATCGCCGGCTTTTGCTTCGAAAGCAGCGTTACCCGAAGCCAACGAATAATCACTGGAGGCCACATTCGGGAACAACTCTTCCTGAGAGACCTCCAAAACAGTAGCATTATTCAATGTATTGTTTGCAACGCTAACCACGAGATCGCTTGCAAAGAAATTATTCGTATCCGTAGCCAACGTTCCTACATAAATCTTGTCTACCAGGCAAGTCGAAGCAAATACGCTATTAGAAATATTCACGATACCATCAGCTCCTTTCATGCTGAACACAGCATCGGTACGTCCAGTCTTGTTCTGCAACTGATAGAACGTGCAATTCGTAATGGTCGCCTCGCAAGCTTTGTTTTCGCTATGGTCGATCACCTTTTGAGCCTTGTCGAAAGTACAATTGGTAATGGTGTAAGTAGCCGGCACATTGCTCTTGAAGACGAAGACGCCATAGGAATCATTACCGGTGCAAATTACAGTCGTATTTTCCATAGTGACGCTTCCGATCGTCGTGGTTCCGGTATCTTGCGTGCGGAAAAGCGAACGTTTCAAATTGGTGATTTTGCAATCCACCACCTTGAACGACGTAAGCGTATATTTAGCGGCATTCGTCGTGTTGAAGACATAATCTTTACCCATCTGGATGGTTACACCGGAGAATTCGATCGACAGAGTCGCACCGGACTTGATCGTCGGATTGGTTTTCAGATCGATAACAGGCATCTCTTTAGCATCTTTAGCCGCTGCAATCGTGATCGAAGATCCGAATTCGATAGCACTCGATGCTGCATAGCTACCCGATTGCAAGTAAAGCGTACCGCCATCCTTGACACGAGCAACAGAAGCAGAGAATTCGTCATCTCCAGGACCAATCGTCAATACTTCTGCCAAATCCTGCGTCTTGACCGTCGTCCATTCCGACCACTGCGAGTCGCCATAGATTATCTGTCCAGGATCGGCGACCGTCATCATACGGATCATGTATTCGGTATTGGCAGCCAAGATGATCTGCTTGGTACCCGTTTCATCATAGGAATCTTTCACCGTGCCTTTTACCACGATCTCCAGAGGCAGCGGATTTTCCTCCGTAGGAGCTACTTCGTCGGCTTCAGACTCCTCGTCGATCGCACGAATCTTGTGCGTTACATACGCATCTTCGTTACCGGCCTTGACATCGGAAGCCAAAGCGATCTGATAGTCGAAACCATAAGCATTGAGCACAGCCTTCCACTTGGGAGTGAACTGGAACTGCTGAATACCCGAAACCGAGAATGCAGGAGC
The DNA here is from genome assembly GCA_964431265.1 of uncultured Alistipes sp. Taxonomy (GTDB): domain Bacteria; phylum Bacteroidota; class Bacteroidia; order Bacteroidales; family Rikenellaceae; genus Alistipes. The sequence goes on from CAYSJF010000014.1 coordinate 3,523, forward strand.
TGCCAGAGGCACGGCATCGAATTGGAGCGTACGGAAAACATACTGGTCGGTGAAGTCGGAATCGATGGATTCGGTCTGATCGTCAGGAGCGACAGCCTTGACGCAGAAAGCGTAGTAGGTCTCCTTCTCCAAACCGAAGAACGAAATCGACGTGTTGGTCGTTGTCGTAGCATAAACCGTAGCTCCGGGCGTGAAGTTGTCGCCCAAATTATCGAGGAAACCCTCCATAACCGTTTCATTCGAACCGGTTTCGGTAAGGGTAACCAATTCGTACTGATAGGTCTTGGCACCTGCGACTTCATTCCAAACGAACTGGGCGGCCTGGGCCATCTTCACCTTGAGCGTGAGTTCCTGGGGCGTCTGCAGCTTGGCGGTCGTGACGGCCTTGATAGCACCCGACCAAAGCGAAGCATTGGTGCCGGCTTCACCGGGGATCTCGGCAGCCTGTACCCGGAAGAAGTACTTCGTGCCGACGGTCAGCCCGTTGAACGTGTAGGAAGTCTCGGCGGTCTGGAACGTACGGTCGTCCTCGCCGACAGCCGTCAGCTCCACGTTGTACTTCTCAGCACCCTCGACCGACTCCCAGGTGAACGTCAACGAGTTCTCGGTGGTCTCGCCCATGTTGCAGCGCACCCCGGCGGGAATGGCGAACGTCGGACGCGTGGGATCGGCCTCCTCGGTCGTAGCCGAAGTGTAGGTCGAATAGGCCGAGTTGCGGCCCTCGTCGTAGCTGCAGGTAGCGCAGACGCGGAAGAAATACTGCGTACCGGGGTTCAGGTTCTGGAACGTGATCGTCGTATTCTCCGAAATCTGCTCGCGAACAATATCGCCGGTCTCCGAATAACGGATCTGGGCCTGATAGCCGGTAGCCTCGTCGACAGCCTCCCACGAGAAAGTGAGCGACGTCTTGGTGATGTCGGTCTCGGCGCTCACGGCTTTCACCGTAGGCACGTCGAGGCGCGACTTGATACCGGGGTTGTCGATCTCGTCGTCGTCCGAACAAGCGGTGAACGCAACGGAACCGAGCGTCAAAGCGACCGCAGCGACACTCGCTGCAAAGCGCGAAACGAACTTGAATTTTTTCATGACTGTATGTTTGATTTTATTTTTCATTCATTCTCGGCTCTCGGGGGCGGGAGAGGGTCGCTCCCCCGCCCTTCGAGCACCAATTCGTGTGTTATTTGAGCCAGCGCGGGTCGCCGACACCGAGTTTGCGTACTTCGTCGTTGGTGACGGTGAAGTCGTACTTCGCAGCATTCTTGAAGCCGGGATCCAACGTAGAGTATTTGTTACCCCACGATGCGAGCGTCTCGGTAGGAATCGAACCGCCGTCGCCGCTCGCACCCCACGGAGTGACGACCACGTTGTTGTCGATGTTCGTCGTGACGGTGTAGTTGGCGAAGTTGGAAACGTTACGCGGCGCATCCGTATCCTCGTTGACGAAGATGTTGTTGGCGATGGTGATGCTGCCGGCCGTATTCGCATCGGCCGCTTTGGCGTTGATGTGGAAGAACAGACGACCCGTAGAGTTGTTGAACAGCACGGTGTTGTTCGAGAAATTCACGACCGTAGCGTCGTTTGCATTGTAGGTCAGGAAACGGACGCCGGCTTTCTGGAAGTCGAGACCCGTAGCAGTGTTATTCGTGAACGTAACCTCACGGACAACGACTTTCGTGATCTGTATGTAACTGTTCTGACCGTACATGCGGAGCAGACGGTTGTTGTTCACATAAATCTCCTCGACCGAAGTCTCCTGACGGTTGAAGCGCAAGAACGAGCTGCCGAAATCGTGGATGTAGCAATCCTCGACTTCGATACGCTTGATATTGGCTTTCTGGCCCGTGTGGTCGATGAAGCAGCTGGTCGTGTTGTTCAGGTTGGCGCACTCGAACTCGATGCCCTCGACGCGGAACGTACCGTCGATATAATCCGTATTCGCCATGGTGAACTGATTGACGATGACCTTGGGCTGCTGACGCGTAGCGGACATGAGCGTCATGGCACGCAGGATGGTGATGCTGCCCTTGCTGGGCACGGCATATTCACCGGGCTGCAGCGCGATGACCTCGGCCGAGCCGTTGATCGCGGCGAGCAGCTCTTCGATCGTCGAAACCAGAACGATGCCCTCGGGCATAACCTGCATGGTGGTGAACGAAGCGGTATTAGTCGTCCGAGCCAAGCCGGTGGTTTCATCGGGTTCGTAGGTCATGACTACCGTATAGGTGGTGTTGGGCTTGAACTCCGAAGCGGCGACCACCAGTTCGCCGGCGACACGCTGCTCGGCAGTCAGATCGAGCACCACCTTGTCCTCGGGATCGGAAGCATTGGTGCAGATCAACTGGGCGAGCTTCATGTCGACGCGCCACGAGAACGTGACATCGTAGAACGTCACCTTCGCGGGATCAACGTCGTAGAGCACCGGAATGATGAACTCGGCCGTGTTGTAGGTGTTGCGCTCGTTACCGGCGACGACCTTATAGGTACCGGACAAGAAGCCGTCGAGCACGAAACCGCCGTCGGCATCGTCGACATTGATCGTCTGGACGCCGCCGTCTTCAGCGGTGATCTTGACGAACGAAATGTCGTAGCCGGGCATCCACGAGAAGCTTACGCGGGCAGCGACGGGATCGAGCACCTCGCACGAAATCACCTCGGTCATGGCCGGGATACGCACCGACTGGAAATCGGTGAAGTAGGAGTTGCGCGAAGCATCGGCCTCGACCGCCTTGATGCGGAAGTAGTAGGTGCGGTCGTACTCCAGACCGTTGACTACCCATTCGGTGCCGGAAATCTGCTCGTTGCTGGCAACGAGCGAATAATCGGGCTTCAGATCGGAATCCTCGGTCTTCGGGCGCTCGACGCGCTCGTAGAGTTCGACCCAATAACCGATGGCGCCCTTCATACCCGACCACGAAGCGACCAGCGAAGTGCCGCGCGGCGTGAGGGTCACGCTCACCGGACGGAACAGACGCGAAGCCCCGCTGGGTTCGGTCTCATCCTCGGCACACGACGCGAACAACAAGGCACAGAACGCCGTCATCAGCATCGCGATATTTTTTACGTATTTCATATCTGTTAACAAGTTTTAGGTTCGACGAACTAATTGGGGAAACCGTAGTCCTGCTTGAGCAAGCCGTTGTAGTCGCGGATCATGCTCGACGGAACGGGATAGAACGGGCAGTAAGCCGCGCCGTAATCCGTACGCTCGAGACCCGCAGCGATATCCTGAACGAAGCACTTGAACTTCTTCTTCGAAACATCGTCCTTAACCACACCGCGCTGTTCGCCCTGGTCGTCCCAGAACCACAGACCGCCGGTAGCGGACTGGAAGTACTCGGCACCGGGCAATTTGGTGCGCTCGTAGTCGTAGTTGACATCGAGCATCATTTCGTTGTTGTCGTCATACTTGTAGTAGACGTTCTTCGGCACGACGCGCTCGACCGTCTCGCCATTGACACGACGGGTCTTGAACTCGAACTGGTAGGGAGTCACGCCGCCATCGGTCACGCCCACCAAAGCGAGGCAGTTGTTTTTCATGGTCTTGATCGCGGTCTCCAGGTCGCCCCAGCGCACCAGGTCCCATTTGCGCGAACCCTCGCCGAGCAACTCCCAGCGACGCTCGTCCTTAACGGCCTTCAGGAAGTCCTTCGTAGAGAGATAAGCTGCGAAATCGGCCTCGTTCATGGTGGGGATAGCGCGGTGACGCACGGTATAGAGGGCATTGCGAGCCTCGTCCGTGACAGCTTCGTTGTACATGTAGGAAGCCTCGGCGAACATGAGCAGGATGTCGGAATAACGCATCATGGGATAGTTGACACCCGTGCCGACCTTGGTGTTGGCGGCGTAGGAAGCCGACGCGAAATCCGAAGGCATCCACATGGTGTTCCATTTACCCACGCGGAACTCCGAAGGGTTGCTGATCATATACTCGCTGATACCCGTTTTCGACGTCACGCCGTTGGTGTAGTCGCCCGTATCGGAGATGTCGCGGAACTCGGTGGCATAGACCGAAATCGGACGACGGGTATCATCGGGATGATAGGAGTAGAACATGTCGATCGTGGTGAGGATCTGACCCTGCGTAGCATAACCGTAAGCAGTGGTCGTGGTACGCAGACGCGGCCCGATGGTGTAACCGAACTCGGACGAACGCGAGAGGATGAAACCGATCTCGTAGAGCACCTCGTTGGTCACGTACTGACGCGAGCAGATCGTGCGCCACAAGTTCTCGAAACCGGAATACTGAGCCGTAGCCTCGGTGAGGTAGTAGCCGCCCTCGTCCATGACGATCTTGGCCTGCTCCATGGCGATCTTATACCAATCCTTGGCATCGGCGCGAGGCTCTTCCCACTCGCCGGCGGTGGAGAAGTTCCAACCGGCACGCATCAGGGCCAGCTGGGCGCAGAGACCGCGGGCGTAACCCTGCGAAACGCGCTCGGGCGTATCCTGACGCCACGGCAGCTCGTCGGCATACTGCAACAGCTGCCCGATGAGCGTCTCCATGATGGTGAAACGATCGGTCTTGGGCAGGTAAACGTTCGAAAGGTCGGGCTTGGTGGCCTCCATCTTGAACGGGACGTCGCCCAGCAGACGGATCAGGTCGCGGTAGCACTGGGCGCGCAAAGCGATCGCCTCGCCGTGCATGGACACGATGTCGGAATGCTTCGACCCGTAGAGCGAGGCACCCTCGATACCCTCGATCAGGCCGTTGGCCCGCTCGATAGCCGCATAAAGCGCCTCGACGGTCTTCGAAACCATGGACGACGAACCGTCGGTGGCGGGCATGTAGTTGGTGACGCCGCGACCGTCGTCGGAAGCAGGAGCACCGGCCGTGAACGAACGGATCTCGGAGTCGCTCTGGCAATTGAGGATGATGCCCAGATACTGCGAGTAGGTGGCATCTTCGTTGAACTTGGAATAGACGCCCATCAGCACCTTGTAGGTCATATCGACGTCTCCATACGTCACGTCGGGCGTGAAGACGGAGGGCGAACTCTGCTCCAGGAACGATGAGCACGAACCGAGACCGAAGATCGACGCGGCCGAGATCATCGCATATATACAAATCTTTTTCATTTTCATACGACTATAAGGTTAGAATGTGACGTTGGCACCTACGACGATCTGACGTGCACGCGGGAATGCCGAGTAGTCGACATTGGGCGTCAACGGCGTCGAACGGCGCGTATCGACCTCGGGGTCGTAACCGCTGTACTTGGTCCAGCAGAAGACATTGGTACCCGTCACGTAGACGCGGAAGCGCGAAACGGCGAACTTCTTCGTCCACTTGGAAGGCAGAGTGTAACCGACCGTGATGTTCGACAGACGCAGGAACGAACCGTCCTCCAGCGCCCAGTCGGTCATGACACCGCGGGTGATGTTGACCGGCGTCCAGATCGTAGCGTTCTGGTTGGCGGCGCGCAGCGCATCGATATCGTTGAGCAAGGTGGTACCCGTCTCCTTATCGATATAGGTGAAGCGATCGCGCATGATGCCGAGGTGGTTGCCATACTTACGGGTGTTGAACGTCGAGGTGAACTCGATCTTGTTGGCGTTATAGACCTTGTTGCCGACGCTATAGTTGAAGTAGGCGGCGAGATCGACCCCGTAGAACGTAGCCGAAAGGTTGAAACCGCCGGTGATGGTCGGCTGCACGCAGCCCAGCACTTCGCGGTCGGAAGCGTCGATCTTGCCGTCGTGGTTCAGGTCGCGGAGCTTCATGGCGCCGGGGATCGGCGAACCGCCGTAGGGCAGCGACTCGACGCCGTCCTTGGGCGTCCAGGTAGCCGTGCCGGACTCGGCATCGTAGCTGTAGTCGAAATCATCGACCGTATAATAGCCGTCGCAACGGTAACCGTAGACCTGACCGATAGGCTTGCCCACCTCGACGAGATAGTCGCCTACACCGCTGATGGTCGAATCCCAACCCGAACCCTGCAGCATGGACTGGGCGTAACCCAGAGCATCGACACGGTTTCTGTTGTAGGAGAGGTTGGCGCTCAACGACAGACGGAAATTCTTCTTGTCGACCAGCACACCGTCGAGGACAACCTCGACACCCTTGTTGGAGGTCTTACCGATGTTCTGGAACTGCGAGTTGAAACCCGACGACGAGGGGATCGAAGCGCTGATGAGCAGGTCTTTGGTGGTGTTCCAATAGAGATCGACGCTACCCGACAGGCGGTTGTTGAAGAAACCGAAGTCGATACCGAGGTTGCGCGTCAGAGTGGTCTCCCACTTCAGCTCGGGGTTGGGCAGCGACGACGACGGAGTCATGATCGACTGCTCGACGCCGTTGATACCGTACATCTTCGAAGGCGACGATACCGAGTAGACGTAACGCCAGAGGTCGTTGGAGATGCGGTTGTTACCCGAAGCACCGAACGAGAAACGCAGCTTGAGGTTCGAGAGCCATTCGGACGAACTCTTCATGAACTCCTCCTGCGAAATACGCCAAGCCACGGCAGCCGAGGGGAAGTAACCCCACTGGTGCCCCGGAGCGAACTTCGACGAACCGTCGGCACGCAACGAAGCGGTGAGGATGTACCGGTCGTCGAACGAATAGTTGACACGACCGAAGAACGACGCCATGTTGTTGGGCGTACCGACGCCCGTGCTGATCGGGCGCGGCGTACCGAGGTCCATGTTGGCCAAAGCGACTTCGCGCGTGGTGGACTTGGGGAAGTAACGGGCCTCGACCTTCAGCGAATTGGAGACGCTCGAAACGACCTCCTGACCCACCATGACCGTCAGGTTATGTTTGTCGGCGAAGGTGTTGGAATAGGTCAGGGTGTTGGCGATACGCCACTGGTAGGAGTCCTTTTTCTCTTTGAGAGCGAGAGGAGCCAGGTTGTTCTTGCGGGCGTTCGACGTAGCCAGACCGTAGAACGTGTCGTTCTTCTCGTCGTAAAGCTCGATACCCCACTCCGAACGGAACGACAGGCCCTTGATGATCTCCCAGTTCAGCGCGGCATTGTAGGTCTGGCGCTGACGTACGGATTTCTTGTACTCGTCGTTGGTCATGTCGACCGGGTTGAGGAACTCGGCGGAGTTCGAGGCGAGCATTTCCTCGAGGTAGTCGTCGCCCTCGGGCAGCATCTCGGAGATACCGGCCGTAGGCATGTAACGCACGGCATGCTTCAGACGAGCCACCGACGAACCGCCCTCGGTAGAAGTACCTGCGCCGATGACGGAGGTATAGACGTAGCGGGCCGTGAGGTCGAAGGTAAGGCCTTTGGCGATCTGACCGTTGACCTTGGCGTTGATGTTGTTGCGCATGAACCCGGAGCCGATCATGATGCTCTCGTCGTCCATGTGCGTGAGACCTATATTATACTTCACCTTGTCGGTACCGCCGGTGATCGACGCGTTGTAGTTCTGCGTGAAAGCCGTGCGGCCAAAGATCTCGCGCTGCCAGTTGGTGGACTTCATGTTCTTGTACAGCGCCAAATCGCCGTAAGCGCCGTAGTAGCGCATGAATGAAGTGTCGTCGTCCCAGGTGCTCGACTTGTAGTTGGCCAACTCGTACTGCGACATCACGTACTCGTACGAATTGAGTACGTCGAGTTCGTTGGCCAGCTCCTTCCAACCGAGGTAGACGTTCAGCGAAACCGAGGTCTTGCCCTCCTTGCCCGACTTGGTGGTCACGATGACGACGCCGTTGGCACCGCGGGCACCGTAGATGGCGGTGGCCGAAGCATCCTTCAGCACGTCGATGGACTGGATGTCGCCGGGAGCGATATCGTTGATGGTCGAAACGGGGAAGCCGTCGACGATGAACAGGGGCGAGTTGTCCTGCGTGATCGAACCGCCGCCACGCACGCGCACCTTGATCTCGGCATCGGGGCCGCCCTCGGTGGTGGTCACCTGCACACCGGCCATACGGCCCGTGATCGCTTCGGCAGCCGACGAAACGGGCATCGCTTCGAGCACCTTCGAGCTGACGGACGAAACCGAACCGGTCAGGTCGCTACGCTTCTGGACGCCGTAACCGACCACGACCACTTCGTCCATGACGTTCGTCGACTCGCTCATGAAGATCTCGTACGAAGTCTTCGACGCCACCAGATCGACGATCTGGTCTTCGTAGCCGATGTAGGAAACTTTGAGTTGCTTCGCACCTGCCGGCACGCTGATCGTGAAGTCTCCGTCCAGACCGGTGGAGACGCCGACCGTCGTTCCGACGACCACGACCGTGGCCGCGAGCACAGGCCCTTGCGAATCTTTAACGACACCGGAGATCGTACGCGACTGCGCGTACCCCCCCCCATGCGTCAAAGCGACAAATGCCAAAACGAGCACTACGCGACGTAGCGCCCATCTGGCGATCGAGTAAAAGCTCTCTGTCATAGTTTAAGGTTTTATAAATAGGTTAAGTGTGTTTTTTGCCTATAACAAAAGTAAGCATACTTCCAACGAACGATCTGTAAATTTTATCACTTCTTATGTAAAAAATGACACTCCCGCCCGAGACGGTGTGCGCGAGGACACAGCGGCGACAAGGGGCAACCGATTAACCTGCAAACGATTCCCCGGCGAACCGCGACCGAAAAATCAACGGAGCCTCCCGCGGGCGCGATCATACTCCATCGAGGCCCAGACGAACGGGCCGACGCCCTTGCAATCGTTGTCGATGATCGGCTCGGAGATGTAGTAGTCGAACGACCCGTCGCGCCTGTCCTTGCCGCCGAGACCGGCGACGGCGCAGCAGTCGACGATCGAGATCGTGCCGTCGCCGTTCTCGCGTACGAACCGCTCGACGAACCGCTCGTAGAGCCGCATCGCCTCGGGTTTCAGGTCGGCGGGCAAGTACCCCAGCCGCACGCCCTTGAGCATGGCATAGACGAACATGATCGACCCCGTAGCTTCGAGGTAGTTGCCCTCGCGGCCGGGCTGGTCGAGCACCTGGTACCACATGCCCGTCGCGGGATCGGCGAACCGGGGCAGCACCTCGTAGATATGGCGGAGGATGTCGACCATGGGCTGCGTAGTCTCGTCGACGCCGAGATATTGCAGCGTCTCGACGATCGCCATGGCATACCACCCCATGGCGCGGCCCCAGGCATGGGGCGTCTGTCCGGTAGTCTTGTCGCACCAGAACTGCTCGCGCGCCACGTCGCAGGCATGGCGATAAAGCCCCGTCGCAGGGTCGTAGGTATGCTTGCCGACCAACACGAACTGGTCGACGATATCGCATTTCAGCCGCTGGAACAACTCGCTGCCGGACATCTTGCGGACGATGTATTCGGCATAAAACGGCTCGGCCATGTACAGCCCGTCCAGCCACATCTGGTGGGGATAGACCTGCTTGTGCCAGAAACCGCCGTCGGCATTGCGCGGGTGTCCCTGCAGCTGGGCGAAAAGCGTGTCGAGCACCTGTGCATAGCGCGCCTCGCCCGTGCGCTCGGCCAAAACGAAGAGCGGCCGGCCGGGACATATGTGGTCGAGGTTGTATTTCTCCTTTTTATAGGTGATGACCGAGGCGTCGGGCCGGACGATCGCGTCGTAATAGCGCAAAGCGTAGTCGTAGAAATCGGGGCGGCCGTAGGCATCGGCGGCATCGATCATGGCGAGCAGTTCGAGACCGGTGGTGTAGTTCCACTTGATTTTGCCCTCGGGAATGCCGTCGAGCGAAGCGGGCGACGGATGACGCGCGATCTCGCTCTCGACCATGCGCACGGCCGGCGACACAGGCGAATCGATCAATCCCCGGCGCCCGGAACAGGCGGCGGAGCACAGCAGCAGCGCACAGGCTGCGAGGAATAAGGTTCGGTTCATTCTATTTCGGTTCTTGGTTTTGTTTGAGGTTATGGGTGCGGAGGTACTCGGCGGGCGACATGCGGAACTGCTCGCGGAAACACCGGCTGAAATACCCGGGATCGGAGAAGCCGACCTTGTAGGCGACCTCCGAGACGGAAAACTGCCCCGTGCGCAGCAGCATCTTGGCCTTGGTGATGCGGTACTCCTTCAACAGCTCGACGGGCGACTTGCCCGTAAGGCTCTTGAGCTTGTTGTACATGGTGGTGCGGCCCAGACCAAGGTGCGAAGCCAGCTGGTCGATCGTGAGATCGGAGTTTTCGATATTCTTGCTGAGCCACGACATGACGTTCTTCATGAACTCCTCGTCGCGATCGGTAACGACGACGTCCTCGACGACCAGTTCGGCGATCTTGTTGCGGGCCGACTGCGAAGAGAACTTCTCGAAAAGCATACGCCGCCGGGTCAGCAGATTGTCGATCCGCGCCAGCAACAGCTCGATGCTGAACGGCTTGGTGATGTAACCGTCGGCGCCGAACTCCATGGCTTTCAGCCGGTCGTCGGGCGAATGCTTGGCCGTGAGCATGACGATGGGGATGTGGCTCATCGTAAAGTCGTGGCGCACCTTGTCGATCAGCTCGATACCGTCCATGCGGGGCATCATCAGGTCGGTGACCACGATATCGGGCATCTCGCTGCGGATCTTCTCCAGCGCCTCGACGCCGTCGTCGGCCTCGATGACGTTGTAGGTGTCGATCAGGCTGTTGTAGATGAACACCCGCAACTCGGGGTTGTCCTCGACGAGCAGAATCTTCTGGGCATCCTTGGGCGGCTGCACGTCGGTGCGGCGCTGGCTGTCGGGCGAGGTGAAGTCGCTGACCATATAGTCGGCCTTGTCGTGGCCGGCGGCACCCGAAAAATCGATCTGCTCCATGCCGAAATGGGCATTGCCCGTCTTGAACTTGACGGTGAAGGCCGAACCCTCGCCGGGACGGCTCTCGACAGAGATTTCGCCATGATGCAACGTCATGATGTCCCGGCAGAGCGACAGTCCGATACCGGAACCCTTCATGTGCGAATCGACGGCCCGCGAAGCCTGCACGAACCGATCGAAAATCGTCCCCAACTTGTCGCGCGGGATACCGATGCCGGTGTCGCGCACGGTGAGCGTCACGCACTCCTCGGCATCGCGCTGGGCGATGATGACCTCGATCTTGCCCCCCGAAGGGGTGAATTTCAAGGCGTTGGAGAGCAGGTTGTAGACCACGCTCTCGATCCGCTCGATGTCGACCCACACGAGAATCGACCGCCGCGATACGGTGAACAGCAACTCGATATGCCGCTCGGAAGCCATTTCGCGGAAGTCGTCGAGCGCATCCTCGACCACGGGCACCAGATCGACGCGCGAAATCTTCAGCTCCATCTTGTCCTTGACGATCTTGCGGAAGTCGAGCAGCTGGTTGATGAGCGTGAGCATCCGCTTGGCATTGCGGTGGGCCAGGGTCAGACTGCTTTTGCCGCGCGGCGAAAGCGGGTCGTGGCGCTGCACGTCCTCGATACCGCCCAGAATCAAGGTGATCGGCGTACGCAGCTCGTGCGAGATGTTGGTGAAGAACCGCAGCTTGAGATCGGTCATGTCCTGATCGACCCGGGCGTCGCGCCGAATGCGCATGACCGAGTAGACCACGCGCCAGGCGATGCAGATGCACGCCACGGCCAGCAGCGCATAGAGCAGCTTGGCCCACCAGGTCAGCCACAGCGGCGGGTGCACGGCGATATCGACGGCGATCCCCTCGTCGGCGGCATCGACATTGCCGACGAATGCCTTGACCAGCAGCCGGTAATCGCCGACGGGCAGGTTGGAGTAGGAGGCGCGGTTGACATTGCCGGCCAGAATCCAATCGGAATCGTATCCCTCTAACTTGTACATGTACCCCACGGCGTGCTGAATGGCCTGGTTCAACGAAGCGAACGATATCTGGAAATTGGAAAAATCGTAGGGCAAATCGATCCGCCCGCTCTCGGTGACGGAGACGGTCAGCGGCGCCCCGTCGCCCGAAACGACGGGTTTGTTGCGCATGTCGAACCCGGTGAAACGCAGCCGGTAGTCGATCTTCGTATCGCGCATCTTGGCCGGATCGAAGCGGTAGAGCTTGCGCCCGCCGCCGAAAACGACATTGCCATCGGCAGCGACGGCCGCCGTGGCCTCGCTGAAGATGACGTTGCGCATGTGGTCGTAGAGATTGTAGTTGTAGAATATCTCCCGCTGAGGGTCGAAACGCGACACGGCATTGTGCGTAGCGACCCACAGATCGCCCGCGGCATCCTCGGTGACGGCCATGCAGATGTTGCCGGGCAGGCCGCGCGAACGGTCGTAGGCGACGAAACGCGGCACTCCTGCGGCATCGTATCCAGCAATGAGGTTCAAGCCACCGCCGTAGGTCGCCAGCCAGACCCGGCCCCGCGAATCCTTGAACATGTGGATGATGTCGTTGTTGCCCAGCGAACCGGCATCGCCGGGAATTTTCTGCGCGAGGCGGAACTTCATGCGCTTGACGCTCTCCGAAGGATCGAACACCAACAGTCCGTCGACCGTGGCGGCCAACATCCGACGGGGGCCGTCGGACAAGAGCCAGCGCACGCGCCACGCCTCGTCGATAGGATAGTTCTTCAGACTGTTGCCGGCATGAACGAAACGCCCCTCCCCGGCATGCTCCAGCAAATTGATGCCGCCGCCGTAGGTGGCGACCCAGATGCGGCCCTCGGCATCCTCCTCGACGGAATAGACCTGATCGTTGTTCAACGACCACGCATCGGTGTCGGAATGCAGATAACGCCGCTGCCGATAACCGGTACCGTCGGGCGTCAGACACAACAGCCCGGCGCCCTTGGTGCCGACCCAGATGTTGCCGCAAGAGTCCTCCTTGAGGGTGTAGATCATCCCGGGCGACGAAGCGAGCCGATAGACCGGCCGCCATGCAGCGTCGTAAGCAATCAACTCCCCGTCGCGCGTACCGACCCACATGCGATCGCGGCTGTCCTTGAGCAAGGCCCGGATTTCGCCCATCAGCTCGGAGGCGCCCCGATTCGCATCGGGCAGCGGGAACGCCTCGGCCGGCTGGCGCAGGATCACGGCCCGCCGCAGCCCCCGCTCGTAATAGGTAGAGAGCCACAACACGTCGTCGCGCACGTCGAAGCACACGACGGCATTGGTCATCTGGCAATCGGGACGTTCGGGATCGTTGAAAAACGGCTCGATGCGATCGTGCTCGCGGTCGTAGTAGCCGAAGCCGTAGTTGTTCATCTTGACCCAAAGCCGCCCGCCGCCCTCGGCGATGTGCGTGAGCGTGTCGAGGTTGTAGGAGACCGTGTAAGGCTTCTGCTCGAAATGCTTGTAATCGCGGGTGGCAGGATCGTAGCGCGTGATGCCCGTAGCCGGAGTGGTCACCCACACCACGCCGTGGGAGTCGACGTCGAGTTTGCGGATTCGCGCAGGTCGGACGCCGCGCGGCCTCAACGGCACGAGACGGCTTTCCGCGACCCTGTACAAATCGCCGGTACGGCTGCCCACGTAGACCTCGCGGTGCGTCTTGTCGACCGCCAAACAACTCAACCCGGGGCGCACCCCGGAGAACTCGCAGACGTCCGAGCCGTCGCACTTGGCCCGCACGAATGACGAACGCGAAAGCGCGTAGACATAATCGCTGTCGGCGTCGAAAGCCGTGATCGCCTCCCGCGTACGGCAAATCCGGCGCAGGCTGTCGGACACAGAGGCCGCCACATAGTCGAGCGTCCCCTCCTCACAGGCGATCCAGGCGTTATCTTGCCCGTCGACGAACAACTCGGCGACATCCCCGCCCAAAGACTCCGTGCCGAAAAGCGCATCGACCCGCACGGGCGAAGCATCGGCCCGCCCCGCGAACCGCACCAGTCCGACACCCGAAATCGCGACCCACGTGTTGCCGCGACCGTCGTGCCGGCAGCACGAAGCCCGATAGTGTTTGGAATCGACGCCCTCGATCCGGGCGGCCACGTCCTCGAACCGCTCGGTATAGCGGTTCAACCGGTAGACATGCAAGTTATAGGTGATGAACCACAGATGCCCGTCGGCATCCTCGCTCACCGAAATGAACCGGTGGTGCGACAAGGGCGAATAATCGCCCGGCGCAGTGCTGAAATTCTTGAACCCGTAGCCGTCGAAGCGGCTGACGCCGTACCAGGTGCAAACCCACACGAAACCGCGCGAATCGGTGTAGATGTCGGAGATGCGGTCGTGCGTGAGACCGTCGAATGCGGAATAACTCTGGAAAATGCACTGCGGCGGCTCGGACGCGGCAACGCCTGCGACCCTGCCGCACACCAGCAAAAGTATCAACATCCACCTTTTCATCGCCGAACTACACGATCAACTACTCCAAGATACGAATAAGCAAGCACAAAAGCAAGCGACAATCCGATTATGCCAGAACAATAAACGGTATCTTCGTTAAAGTTACGAAAAAAAACGTAAAATCCACCTACATTTTTTCGAACACGGCAAGCGCCCGGGCGGCCTCCTTTTCCGAAATGCGACGCGCCCACTTGACGCGCGATTCCGCTGCAGCGCCGGGGCCGAACGAACCGCGCTCGCCATAGCGGGCGGTCTTATGCGCCTGCGGCTTCTGCCAGTCGTGCCACCCCTCGGGACGGATGTGGGCGCCCAGCTCGCAATCGAGGAAGAGCGTCTGGGCATGGTCGCGCCACGGACGCCCCAGATAGCATTTCGCGACGCCCTCGTCGGCGGTCAACCGGCAACCGACGAAAACGAAGCCGCACGGCTGTCCTTTGCATGTGGACGCGGCGGTGATGTAGGAGTCGGCTTTCGAGCGGATCTCGCAACCCGAAAAGAGCGCGGAGGCGGCACCGAAGATGAAATCGGTGGTTCCCTCAATATAACAATCGTAAAAACGCACCCGCGTATTGTCTTCGACGGTCATTCCGTCGAGATTGCCCTTGCCGTGGAGATACAGCGTATCCTGGTTGCCGAGGAAGCGGCAATTCCTGAAAACCAGATTGGTAGCGAACGTCTGCACGGCGACGGCCTGACCGACGCGGCCCGCCGTATTGGCGAACACGATTCCCTCGATTGCCCAGTTGTCGCCGCCGAAATAGACGGTCGACGACCCCGAAGTACCCATCGGAACACCCGTAGCGCCCGGTTTCGACGCGTAACCGTAGCCCGTGACGACCGCGTTGCCGCGCCCGACGAGCCGCACGTTGCGCTTGGCATGCGGAATGGCGATCTTCTCGTCGTACACCCCCTCGCAAAAGACGATCGTAGTAGTGTCGCGACAAAAATCGGGTACGGCGGCTATGGCCTCGCCCAACGTGAAGAAGTCGCCCGACCCGTCCTTGGCCACGACGAAATCGCAACTGCGCAGATGCCGCCCCAGCTCGGGAACCTGCTCGCGCAGGCACTCGCCGACCATGCGGGCCACATGATGGGCACCGCGCACATTGAGATGCGTATCGTCCTGCCGACCGTCGGGATAGAGGGGGCAGACGCCCGGCGCGACCCACATGAAGAAGGCTTTCGACGCCTCGTCGCCGAGCGAAGCGACCCATTCGCGGGTGAGCGGCTCCATGTCGAGCAGCGCCACGCCCTCCTCGGCGGCGACGCGCCGCACGGCAGCGGGATAATCGGTGTGGGTGTCGGTCAGCACGCCCTCGACGAAATGCCGCCGCACGATCGGAGTCAGCAAAACGGGCGTAGCGCCTTTCTGCCGCGTTTCGCGCACGTAGCGCCGCAAATTCTCGGCATACTGTGCCGGGGAGGAATAGCGGGTCGAATCCTTGATCTTCTGATCGTTATGTCCGAACTGGATGAAGACGTAATCGCCCTCGCGAAGCTGGTCGAAGACCCTGGTCCACCGGCCCTCGGTGCGGAACGAGAGCGTGGAACGCCCGTTGGTAGCGTGGTTGTCGACCACGACGAGCGAATCGAACAACGGCTGGAACATATGCCCCCACCCCCGTTCGGGATTCTGCTTGTCGAGTTTCTTGGTGGCGCAGGTCGAATCGCCGATCAAAAACACGCGCACGGGCTGCGCCGATACGGTGCCGGCCAGACAAAGGCACGTGCAAAAAATAAGGAACCGTCTCATGGATAACAAATTAAAAAAGAGGGTGTCTCGTATGCCGACACCCTCCGATCGAAATATTCGCCTTACTGCAGGCTCTGATAATCGCCGCCGGCATTCTGCGCCTCGACGATATCCTGTACCAGATAATGAGCGTAAACCTCGAAATTGGTATAAAGTTTCTGGGGATCGAGCGTCTTCTGCGCAGCATCGGCCGCATTGGCGGGATCCAAACCGAAGAGCTTCTCGTAATAGTCGGGAATGCCGTCGCCGTCGGTATCGGTCTTCGCGCGATTGATCTCGTCCTGCGTAGCCGTGAGCGCGGGATAGCCGCCCTTGTCGGCCGGCGTGTCGATGATGCCGTACCAGCTCTTGTTGCCCGAAGCGTTCTCGCCCGAAGTGCCGAGACCGTTCTTCACGTCGTTCAGCACACGGGCATCGGCGGCATCCTGGCTATACGAAGCACCGCAATACTGCACCGTCAGGTCGAAAGCCTTCTGCGCCGAATGGGTCGTGACGCTGCAAGCCTTGCCGTCGGCCATGACGGGGTAATGCTTGTCGGCCCAAATCCAAGTAGCCACGAAGTCAGGTGCAAGAGTACCTTTGGTCGTTCCCCAAGACATTCCCTGCTTGTTGTCGGCGGTGATGGCCTGACCGATGGAAGGATCGTCGCCCGAAGTGTCGAGCACGTTGCTGTTGCCACCCAGATAGACGCTCGGGTTGCCCTGGACATAGAGTCCTTTCTCCTTCAAGCCGTTACCGTCGTAATAGTTGTCCGCCATAAAGAACTCCCGGCGTCTCTTGATCGCATTGGCGCCGCCCGTAGAAGTCGGGCCGCAACCCTTGTACGAAGCAGGCCCCCATTTGTAGTAGTTGCCCACGAAATTCATCGTGATGCCCACGCCGCCGTAAGCACCGTAATTGCAGAAGTTGTAGACCACATTGTTGCGCATATCCAGCAGACGGTCGGCGGTATTGATCCCGTTGACCACGGCATTGGCATCCGGATCGACCGAATCGCCGTAACGCTCGGGGCCTTCCAGACGCGGGTTGCGCGAATCATGGTGGGCCAGGATGTTGTGGTGGAACGAAGCGGGAGCACCGCCCCAGATGCCGCCGTAGCCGTGCGAACCCTTGGCGTGGTTGCCGTTGCGCAGAGACTCGTACATCAGACACCACTGCATGGTCATGTTCTTCATCACATAGAACGAAGCGCACTCGTCGCTCGACCACGACATCGAACAGTGATCGATGATGACATCCTTGCGCGCCCGCGCGCCCATGGCATCCAGACCGTCGGCAGCCTTGCCATCGTCTTTGGGATTGGCGCTCTGATTATCGCCCGGACGACAACGGATATAGCGGATGATAACGTTGTTGGCCGAAATGGAGAGCTGTTTGTTGCACAAGCAGATACCCTTGCCCGGAGCGGTCTGGCCCAGGATGGTGATGTCGCCCGTGTTGATCTTCAGATCGGAATTGAGGATGATGTCGCCCGCCACGTCGAACACCACAATGCGCGGCTCCTTGCACTTCTGCACGATCCAGCGGATCGAACCCTTGTTGCTCTCGTCGTCTTCGAGCGTCGTGACGTGGTAGACTTTGCCGCCGCGGCCGCCCGTGGTGTACATGCCGGCGCCCTCAGCACCCGGGAACGCACGGATCACGCCGTCCTGCTCGGCAGCCGGGAACTTGAACGTCACCGTCGGCTCGGGGCCGGGTTCGGGATCGGCAGCACGCAAGGTCTTGACCGTCAGATCGGCCGACCACTCCGAATCGTCGTAAAGCTCCGATCCGCCGGCCAACGCCCGTACCGCGAAACGGTACTCGGTCTCGGCCTCCAGATCGGCGATCTTCACCGAAAGCGCAGCCGTCTCGCCGCTCGCGACCTCGGCATCGTCGGCGCCCGTCAAGCGATAGGCATACTTCCCGGCACCGGCGATCTTCTCCCACTCCAGCGCTACGGAAGAGGCCGTGACCTCTTTCTGCTGCGGAACGGGCACCTCCAGCGCGGTTTTCTCGCTCTGGCCGGGAGCCAGCGTTTCGACGGTGATATAAGCCGAATACTCGGAAGCCATGCCGCTGGCGCCGCACGCCTGTACACGGAACTTATAGGCGGTCGTGGCGGTCAGATCGGCGATCATGACCCGCGGTTCGGCGACCGTATTGGTGAACAACGTACGTCCGTCGCCCGTGGCGAACTGGTAGTGGTAATTCGCGGCACCCTCTACGGCATTCCACGCGAACGACAAGGCATTCTCGCTGCGCGCCACGCATTTCACATCGGTCGGAACGACCAGGGGCGCATCGGTATCGTCGTCGGAGCAACCCGCGAAACCTGCGGCGCCGAACAACGCGAAAGCCAAAAACAGAATCTTTTTCATGGACATTCAGGTTATTTGATTTAGGTTTTATTCGAACGTAACGGCCTTGGCGGCACCCTTGGAGAGCGACGAATTGGCCGACGCGATCTCCGCGCTGCGGATCACCACGTCGCGATTGCGGCTTCCGGTAGCGGCGAAGGCGCACTTCATGCCGGCGGGGCAAACGAAATTCTCAGCCCGGAAGTTCTTGACGTTATTGATCATCAGAGCCGGCCCCGTGACGGGAACGACCACAACGTCGCGCAGCACGACATCGGTCGATTCGTTGATCTGGGCGCCGATCGTGGCATGGATGCGGGCGTTCTCGACCGTCACGCGCTCGACGTTCATCTCGGGCAACCCGTTGAAATACATGGCACGACGAGCGCCGCGACACCAGATGTCGCGGATGTGTATGTCGCGAAAAGCCGGCGTAGTCTCGTCGACGGGTTTCAGAGCCATGTCGGTAAGCTCGGCGTCGCCGCCGTCGGCCAGCGCCTCGGAAGCGGACTTACCGCCGTAGAACAGGTCGAACAGCAGCGCCTCCTGGGCGATGTTGTTCATGGCGATGTTCTTGATATGGATATTCTCCACCACGCCACCGCGGCCGCGCGTCGACTTGAAACGCAGACCGACATCGGTGCCCGAGAACTTGCAGTTGGAGACCATGACGTTCTTCACGCCGCCCGACATCTCGCTACCCACGACGAAACCGCCATGACCATGGAAGACGACGCAATTGTCGACGTAGATGTTTTCGCACGGAATGCCGCGCTCGCGCCCGGCCTTGTCCTTGCCGCTCTTGATGCAAATGCCGTCGTCGCCTACGTCGAGGTTGGAGTTGGTCATGACGACATTCTTGCACGACTCGATGTCGATGCCGTCGCCGTTCTGCGCATAGTCGGGACAGCGGACGGTGATGTTATTGACGATGAGGTTCGTGCACATGGCCGGATGGATGTTCCAGCAAGGCGAATTCTGGAACGTGACGTCTTCGAGCAAGACGTTCTCGCAATGGTGGATGGCGATCATCACCGGGCGCAGGAAATCTTTCATCTTCTCGAAATCCTCGCGCGTCTTGGCCCACGTGGAGACGTTCTGGTCGGAACCCGAAGTGGCGCCGAATTTGAAGCTCTCGGAGGGATACCACGTCCTGCCGTCGGCGGAGAGGACGCCACCGCTCTTCACCTTGGCTTTCCAGCGGCTTTCGGTGAGTTTGTCTCTCTTGATGGCGCGCCACGCATCGCCGTTGCCGTCGATGATGCCGTGCCCCGTGATGGCGACGTTCTTGGCGTGCATGGCCGAAATCGGCGACTGGCAGCGCCAGGTATTGAGGCCCTCGAAAGTGATCTCGACGAGCGGATACAGCGTCTTGTCGTCGCTGAAGACGATCATGGCGTTCTGTTCGAGGTGCAACTCGATGTTGTCCTTGAGGACGATGGGGCCGGTGTACCATACGCCGTCGGGAACGACGACGCGGCCGCCGCCCTGCTGCGCGAGCGACTCGATCGCCCGGGCGAAAGCCTCGGTGGACAAGGTATGGCCGTCGCCCGCGCCGCCGAAGTCGGCGACGCTGACCGAGCGTGCGGGGATCGCAGGCCGCGGAACGTCGGGCATGTCGAAAGGCATGTCGGCAGGCAGCGCCCCGCACCGGGAACCGGCGGAAGAGCAGCAGGCGGTGGCGAAGACCGCAACAGCCAACGAGAACATCACGGATTTGAGATTCATAGGTTCGTAAGAATTTATCGGTTTTTAAATTTCGGTCGACTCGGACTATACAAATGTACGATGAAAGCGACCTATGGAATTGGGATTTTTTGACGCAAAACAAGGATTTTTCGCCGTCGGAAGCGAGGGCTGCTGCCGACACAACCGGCTATTGCCCCGCCGTCCCCGGTCGTCCGAGCGCCTATTCCAGCCGTTCGACCGCCACCTCGGGATAGGGATGGAATCCGGGCTTCCGCGACTCGGGCGAGAGGCAGCAGGCCCGGAAAGCGTCGAATCCGCCCGACGCTTCGCGCGGTTCGAAGAACGCGCTCTTGAGCCACCCCATGACGAACCAGTAATCGATACGCCCCTGCACGGGATGCAGCTGGCAAAGGTAACTCGTCGCATCGTCGATCTGCGAGGCGACCTGCCGGGCCGGCAGCCAAACCGCCAGACCGACCGTCTCGCGCTCCCACTTCAAGGTGTCGTTCTCGGGGAAATCGCGCCCGACGGTCTCCAGCACATAGGAATCGTCGTCGCGGACGATGCGTACCCGGTTGTCGGCGATCTTCATCACGCCGGTGGCGAACTCCAGCCCGTCGACCTCCTCGCCCTCGATGCGGTTCTCGACCTTGACGACCGCACCGCCGCCGTAGAGGATGTAACGCGAAGTCATGTCGATCTCGCGACCGCCGTATTTCCACCCCTCGACCCGCATATCGACCACCGTACGCAGAGGCCCGTAGGCCCGGATCGCAGCTTCGCGCCGACGCATGTCGACGATATGCTCCATGCGCCGCCCGGCAGGGTTCCACCCCTTGAGCGCCCCGACGGAGATCGTGCCGAAAACGCGCAGATTGTCGTGCCCGTACCCTGCCGCAAGCTGCTCGTCGGAGGGGTACCACATCGTCTCGCGCAGCTCCAGGCGCGGCTGCTTCTTGCCATAGGTGTCGACGCTCTGCTTCTTGTCGAAATAGATGCGGTAAGCGGCATATTCCGACTCGAAAGCCGGGCCGTGGTGGTGCAGCTTCCGGTACATGTCGTCCTTCTCCGACGCAAGCAGCGACTTCTCGGTCAGGGTTTTGTCGGGATTCTTCCACCACATCTGGGCATTGACCAGCGGCTTATAGTCGTGAGCCACGGGAACGGACGAATACTCGACCCGCACAGCGGCCGTCTTTCCAGCCCCGAATTCAACCGGGAACACCAGCTCGTCGAAAATGCCGTCGCCGTCGAGGTCATCGAGCTGCGAGGGCAACTCCGCGCCGCCGTCCGTCCAGCTCTGCCCCGCCGCCTCGGCGGATTCGAGCAGATAGATCGTCGCACCCTCGGCATCGGCCGGGACATCGCGCACGACGGCCCACGACGGCCCCGCGGCGGCAGCCGTAAGACGATAGTATGCCTCGGTGATCCGCGCCTTCGATTTTCCGGCGGCTTTCGGAGCTTTGGCTTCCGCAGCGCCGGATACGACGAGAGCTGCGAGCATGAAAAATAAGCAATGTTTCATCTTAATCATATTTATCGTTGCTTCGATTCCATATCATATTCCCGTTCTCGACGGGTGCGGTGCCCGATTCGTCTCTTCGATGCGACCGCCCCAGCCGGGTGCCGCAAGCGCCAAAAGAGACCCGCATTTCGCCGGCGCAAAGCTTCATTCGGCTATTCCAGCCCTCCGATGATTCGCTCCAGTTCCTCGCGCGAAGCGATCGCTCCGGCGGGCAATCCGTCGGCGAAACTCTGCAAGGCCGCTTCGGGCTGCAATTCCACGCGACTTTCGTCGGCCTGCTCCAAGTCGAGACCCAAGGTCTCGGCAAAAAATTCATAGACCGCCCGACGCTTATTGGGGCCGTAGTCGTGGCGCTCGTCGGGCAAATGCACGTTGCGCACCTGCTCCCCCGCTCCATAAAAATCCCATATCCGCAGCAGGAACGGGTATTCCAGCTCGGGATAGGTCGCCGTCCAGTCGCCGCCGTCGCTCACGACCAGCACCGGCCGCGGAGCCATGGCCGCAGCTAACAACTCGGACGTACAACTCCCGTCGCCGGCCAACGTCACGGGACGCCCGCTTTCGCACGAACATCCCCCGTCGAAATGCGACACCAAATGCACCACGGGAGCCAACACGGCGAAACGATCGTCGACGAGCGCCAGCAACAACGCGTGCGTAGCGCCGCCCGAACCGCCCGTAGCGGCCATGCGCGCCAGATCGACATCGCGCCGCGACGCCACGATCCAATCCGTCACGGCTTTCGACCACAACACCTGCAACTGCATGGCATAGGCCGACGTATGGGCTTCGCGGCCGATCTGCCGCTCCGAATCGCCCCACCCCACGATATCCATATCCACGGCCACGGCACCCATGCGGGCGAAAGCAGCCATACGCAGCTGCTGGTCGGCCCGATAACGTCCGCCTGCCCAATGGCCCGCGGGCGACACGATCAACGGATGCTTCCGCCCCTTCGCGGGGGCGTAGATCGTACCGCAGACGTAGAGTCCCGGTAAAGTTTCGAGCGCATAATTCTGTGTCGTATAGCCGTCGTGCTTCGTTTTCGATCCCAAGCGCACATCGGGACATTCCACAAGCCCCCGCACGAACGGGTCGAGCGCCAAAATGCTTTTCGCCTCGGCAAGCAACATGCCCCGGCGCTGCTCCCAACCCTCGCGATCGGCATACTGCACCGAAAGCCACTGCAGCAACTTTCGCCCGTCGGCCGGCGTACGCCGATAATATTCATAAGGTTGCACGGTGATTCTGTCGTTCCCGCTCCACACCAGATCGAGCGGATGCAGCAGATTGTCGAGCGTCTCCTCCAACGAATAGGGCCGCACGCGGGAGCAGCCATGCGCCACCCGCACCGTATCGGGAGCGAAACGCTTGCACCGGATCCGCACGCCGAATCGGGTTTCGACCCGCCCCAGCATCTCCGCCAGCGAAAGGTCGGCGGCAAACTCCCCGGAGGGCTGCTGGGCCAAAACAAGCCCGCCCCACAGGCAGCAGAAGATACAAACAATATAGTGTCGCGATTTCATAAGAAAGTCGATTTCCGGGAATACAAATATAGAAATTTTGAAGGCATTTTTTTGTCGTTTGCCAAAAAGATTCTATATTTGCACACCTTTCTACGCGCTGCGGCGCGCCGAGAGCGACCGGAGAGATGGGTGAGTGGCTGAAACCACCGGTTTGCTAAACCGACGTACGGAG
>CAYSJF010000015.1:0-25964 GCA_964431265.1 uncultured Alistipes sp.
GGTTTTCTGCACGTTGAGGAAGTTGACGAAGATGCCCTGCGCCGTCTCGGGCCGCAGGTAGATGGTGTTGGCTCCCTCGGCCGTCGACCCCATCTGCGTGGAGAACATCAGGTTGAACTGGCGCACCTCCGTCCAGTTGCGCGTACCCGAAATGGGGCATACGATTTCGCAGTCGAGGATGATTTGGCGCAGTTCGTTGAGGTCATTGGCGTTCAAGGCGTCGGCGAAACGCTTGTGCACGGCATCGCGCTTGGCCAAGGTTTCGGCCACACGGGGCGAAGTTTCGCGGTATTTGGCCTCGTCGAACGACTCGCCGAAGCGCTTGCGGGCTTTCTCGACCTCCTTTTCGACCTTCTCGTCCTGCTTGGCGAGCCACTCCTCGACGAGCACGTCGGCACGATAACGCTTCTTCGAATCGCGGTTGTCGATCAGCGGGTCGTTGAACGCGCCGACATGGCCCGAAGCCTCCCACGTGCGGGGGTGCATGAAAATGGCGGCGTCGAGGCCCACGATGTTCTCGTGCAGCTTGACCATCGAATCCCACCAATAGCGTTTGATGTTGTTTTTCAGCTCCACGCCGTTCTGCCCGTAATCGTACACGGCACCCAGGCCGTCGTAGATCTCGCTCGACGGGAATACGAACCCGTACTCCTTGCAATGGGCGACCAGCTTCTTGAAAAGTTCTTCCTGCGTCATCGTATCATGTGTGTTTTTGATTTTTCCGAGCGACAAAAATACGAATAAGCGAGGGCAAAAGCAAACTTTAGGTCGGTTTTTGCCGGGCGAAAGCATCTTCGACGAAATCAGAGATACGAAAAAAGCGAAGAATCGCGGACTCCGAAGTATTTGCATCGGCCGCCCCCTGCCGCCGGAGCATGCCGGCGAGGGTGGAATCCGCACCTCTCTCCCACCGCCGCATGCACGCCGCGAACACGAGTGTCCCGGAATTCCCTGTCGGGAATCCCGGGACGCCGGACAACTCTTGCAGATGCTGGACGCAGCGCACGGAGTACGCGTTCGCCCGGTTACCGGTGTTCAACGGGTTCACGTTGCCCGCGTTGAAGTTCAAACGCCCTGCGTTGATATTGCCCGCTGCGTAGGACGACGAAGACCAGACGTTGCCCTCGCTGCCGACGCCGCCCAAGGCTCCCGTCTCGCGGCTGCGATAGCCCGCGGCAGGAGCTGTGAAAAGCAATCGCTGGAATGAATGGCGGAGAGGAAAAGGGTTAACTCTCTGCCAGACTGGGATAGACAACTAACGGAACTTCACCGCAAAACCCGAACAGAAAACGCGACACCTCGCGGCGAGGTCGCCGGCTCTCGCATCCGTCGTTTCCGTCGGCGTTTCTTGCCGTTAGTGGATTGCTGAATCTACATACCGCGCTGGCAGAAGCCGTGACCCCTGCCACTCCGGGTAAGAAGAGCTGCCGGAACGGACTCGCTATTTCACGGGGAGCGCGTCGCCGAGCAAGCCGGCCCGACAAAACGAATAATCGCCCTCGCGTGCGATGATGATGTGATCGAGCAGCCGGATGTCGAACAGCGCCGCAGCCCGGGCCACACGCTCGGTAAGCGTCTTGTCCTGCGGACTGGGCACGGCCGCACCGGAGGGATGGTTGTGGATGAGGATCAACTGCGTGGCGAGCAGCTCCAGCGCCCGCTTGACGACCAGCCGATGATCGACGACCGTGCTCTGCACTCCGCCCTGACTCACGCGTCGGGATTCGAGTATCCGGTTCGAAGCCGTCAGATAGACGGCCCAGCACTCCTCGTGAGTCAGTCGTTCGAGCTGCGGGCGGAACAGACGCACCACGTCGTCGGACGAAGCGATCGTGTCGGTCGCGGCAGCTTCGGCGGCCATGACCCGACGCCCGAATTCGGCAGCCAGCACGACCTGCCGCGCGCGCCGCAGCCCCAGGCCCCCGATCATCCTCAAACGGGCCTGATCCTCGACAGCGAGCCGCGCCAGCGAACCGCCGCAAGCCTCCCACAGCGCCTCGGCCGCAGCCGCATCCTCGACCAGCAGCGCCAGCAACTCCTTGTCGGAGAGAGCATCGGCGCCACGCGCCGCCAACTTGTCGCAAAGCATCTTCATGGCAGGGAATCAACTGCTGAGGCTGTCGAACCGATCCAGCAACGACGCGCATTGCTCGTCGGTGAGGGTTTCGGCGACGGAGCACGCCGCCTGCTGCTCGGCCTCCTTCTTGGAATCGCCCGAACCGTGTCCCACCTCCAGCCCGTCGACCAGGACGGTGGCGAAGAATACGGGGTGATTGGCCGCATAGCCCTTGTCGTGCTCGGTGCGGAAAAGGATCTGCCGGTGATTCTTCTGACACCACTCGATCAGGCGGCTTTTGTAGTCGGTCTCGGAAACGAGCAGTTCGTCGAGATTGAGGAAGCGGCCGAAGATGTCGTTGATGAGCAGCCGATTGACGAATTCGTAACCCTGATCGAGGTAGATCGCCCCCATCATGGCTTCGAACGCATCGCCATAGATATGCTTCTGAATCACGGCGACGCCCCCATGCGAAACGACGAACCGATCCAGCCCGAGGTGCAGGGCGAGGGCATTGAGCGACTGGCGCGAAACGATCCGCGAACGCAGCTGGGTGAGGAACCCCTCGTCGCGATCGGGAAACTCGATGAACAGGTAATCCGACGTGACCGACTCGATCACCGCATCGCCCAAAAACTCCAGACGCTCGTTGTTCACCGTCTGCCCGCTCTCCAAAACCAAAGAAGCTGACTTGTGAATCAAAGCCAGCTTATAAAGTTCGATGTTGTGCGGGATGAACCCGAACAGATCATCGACCATTCGAAAATATGCCTTATTCTCTCCGCAACCTTTTCGGAAAGGCCGCAACAGGAAATCGAACACGGCGGCAGAACGCGGTTAGAACTTGCGGAAGATGACCGTAGCGTTGTGACCGCCGAAGCCGAACGTGTTGCTCAAGGCGCACTTCACCTCGCGGTGCTGCGGCTTGTCGAGCGTGAGGTTCAACTTCGAATCGATCTCGGGATCGAGGTTCTCGCAGTTGATCGTCGGCGGCACGATACCCTTGGTGATGGCCATGATGCAGGCCAGAGCCTCCACGGCACCCGTAGCGCCGAGCAGGTGCCCGGTCATGGACTTGGTCGACGAGATATTGGCCTCGTACACGTGATCGCCCAGCACGCCCTTGACGGCTTTCAGCTCGGCGATGTCGCCCAGCGGCGTCGAGGTGCCGTGCACGTTGACGTAATCGATGTCCTCGGGCTTGATGCCGGCGTCCTTGATCGCGTCGCGCATGGCCTTCATGGCACCGACGCCCTCGGGATGCGGCGCAGTGAAGTGATGGGCGTCGGCCGACTCGCCGCCGCCGATGAACTCGCAATAGATCTTGGCGCCGCGGGCCTTGGCGTGCTCCAGCTCTTCGAGCACCAGCGCACCAGCACCCTCGCCCACGACGAAACCGTCGCGATCCTTGTCGAACGGACGCGAAGCATGCGCAGGGTCGTCGTTGCGCGTGGAGAGCGCCTGCATGGAGTTGAAACCGCCGACCGAAGGTTCGTTGACCGCAGCCTCGGAACCGCCCGTAATCATCACGTCGGCCTTACCGTAGCGGATGGCCTCCATGGCGGCGATCAGGCCGTGGTTGGACGAAGCGCACGCCGAAACGGTGCAGTAGTTCGGCCCCATGAACCCGTACTTCATGGAGATGAACCCGGCAGCGATGTCGGAGATCATGCGGGGAATGAAGAAAGGGCTGAAACGCGGGGTCATACCGCCCTCGGCATAGCCCAGACACTCGTCGAAAAACGACTTCAGACCGCCGATACCCGAAGCCCAGATGACACCGACCTGCTCCTTGTCGAGCTTGTCGAAATCGAACGCTGCGTCCTCGACGGCCTGCGTAGCTGCGATCAGCGCATACTGCGTGAAGAGGTCGTATTTGCGCACCTCCTTGCGATCGAAATACTGCGCCGAATCGTAATTCTTTACTTCACAAGCGAATCGGGTCTTAAATTTTTCGGCATCGAAATGAGTAATGGGCGCGGCACCGCTGACACCTTTCTCCAGATTCGAAAAATACTCCTCTATGTTATTGCCGAGCGGGTTGATCGTACCGATACCCGTAACGACTACTCTTCTTTCAGCCATGAATTCAAAAGCCTTTGTGTGAATGAATGTGAAAATGGGGGAACGCTCTACCCTGAAATCCCCTCGCGAGGAGGGGATTCGGGGCCGCCGAGCGTCGGAACCGCCGGTAGACCCGGCCGTTCGATGAATCTGCGGAAAAGTAAAACTATTTCTTGTGCTCTTCGATGTACGAAATCGCGTCGCCGACGGTAGCGATCTTCTCGGCGTCCTCGTCGGGGATCTGGATGTCGAAAGCCTTCTCGAACTCCATGATCAACTCCACGGTGTCGAGCGAATCCGCACCCAGGTGGTTGGTGAAGCTGGCCGTGGGAACTACCTCCGACTCCTTGACACCCAGTTTGTCTACGATGATCTCGACAACTTTAGCTTGAACTTCTGACATGATTTTAAAATTTTAGTTAAACAATTATTGAAAAATGTTCTCTATCGATTTCCGACATTGATTTGCGCAAAAGTAACACTTTTTTTATTACTTTTGACAAAACGCCTCTTTTTTTTATTCACAACATTTTCGACATTCAGAACATTTCATCCGATAAGAATTTCAAAACCATAGTCTTATGAAACTTCTTCTGATCTCCAATTCGACCAACGCCGGCGAGGAGTACCTCCGCTATCCGCTCCCGGAAATCGGCCGTACGCTGGCGGGCATAAGCGAAATAGCTTTCGTGCCCTATGCCGCGGTGACGTTCTCCTACGCCGAGTACGAACGCAAGGTGCAGGCGCGTCTGGCCGAGCTGGGCATCCGGGTGCGCTCGGTGCACCGTGCGGCCGATCCTGCCCGCATGATCCGCAGCGCCGAAGCGATCTGCGTAGGCGGCGGCAACACGTTCGCCCTGGCCAAAAAGATGCAGGAGCAGGGTTTGATGCAGGCGATCCGGCGACGCATCCGGGCCGGCGTGCCCTATGTGGGGTGGTCGGCAGGCAGCAACGTCTGCTGTCCGACGATCTCCACGACCAACGACATGCCGATCGTCGAGCCGAAGTCGTTCCGGGCGATCGGCGCCGTGAAGTTCCAGATCAATCCCCACTATCTGGACGCCAACCCGGCGGGCCATGCGGGCGAAACGCGCGAGCAGCGCATCCTGGAGTTCATCGAAGCCAATCCGCGCCGCTGGGTGGCGGGCCTGCGCGAAGGGTGCATGCTCCGCTACGAAGACGACCGGCTGGAGCTGATCGGCAACCGTCCGATGCGGATGTTCCGCAAGGGAACGGCCCCGTTCGAGGTGGAGCCGGGCGCCGATCTGTCGTTCCTATTATAAATTAGGTATGCGATCGACTGACGAAGCACCGGAGCGCACGCCGACGGCGGCGGCCGCAACGGGTCTGCGCGGCGAGCAGGCCGCGATGGAGTACCTGCGGGCGGAGGGTTACGTAATCTGCGCCCGCAACTGGCGGCAAGGTCGCTACGAACTGGACATCGTGGCCTGCAAAGGGGGCATCCTCCACATCGTGGAGGTGAAAACCCGCCGTGCGGGATCGCTCACGCCACCCGAAGCGGCGATCACGCGCCGGAAATTCCAGGCTCTGCACCGGGCGACATCGAGCTACCTGGCGGCTACGGGTACGGATGCCGAAGTGCAGTACGACCTGGCCGCGGTGGAAGTGGCGCCCGACGGCACGACGCGGGTGGAACTCATCGAGCAGGCGATGGAATACAACTGGTAACACGTTGCTTGTTCGGGCTTGCCGAGGCGGAAAACCGGCACAAAGCGAACGTTTTCGTAAGCCGAGAGCAAAGCCGAGTTGGCTTGAGCTTTGCCGAGGCAAGAAAACCTGCATGAAGCGACCGGATTTCGTAGCTCTCCGAGCCGCCCGGGTGCAGCCTCTTCCAACAAATACCCGCAAACGTATCCCATAGGCTGCAACACAGAATGCGACGGCTGAATATGCATTGTCCGACATCCGAATAAGTTCGGTCAACGGTCTCCGTCCGGGGATTTTGCATTTCCGACAAAAAATGCTATCTTTGTGCTGCTCGACCCGCAGCACCGGGACTCGCCAAGACCCGGCATCGGCCCCGAAGTTGCGGAACAGGCACGACAAATGCGACCGAAGCCCCGATCTTTCCGTCGGTTTTCGCGTCCCGGATGCGGAATGGCCGGAAATCGAGGGAATTCGCGCCGCCCAAGTTACGAACCCATATCCAAACTGCATAACGCACTCATGTGGATCTATAATTTCGGACTGGCATGCTACGCATGGCTCATCCGCCTGGTAGCTCCGAAACACCCCAAGGCCCGCCTTTGGACGGAGGGGCGCCGCGACATCTTCGCCCGCATGGCCCGAGCGATCGACCCTGCGGCCCGCATCGTCTGGGTACATGCCGCCTCGTTAGGCGAATTCGAGCAGGGGCGCCCGGTGATTGAAAAACTCCGCGCCGAGCATCCGGAATACAAAATCCTGCTGACGTTCTTTTCGCCCTCGGGCTACGAAATCCGCAAGAACTACGAAGGGGCCGACTACATCTTCTATCTCCCGATCGACACGCCCCGCAACGCCCGCCGTTTCCTGGCCATCGCACATCCGGAAATCGCGATCTTCGTGAAATACGAATTCTGGCTCAACCTGCTGGGCGAGCTGCGCCGGCGCAAGATACGCACCTATGTGGTGTCGGCGATCTTCCGCCGAAATTCGATCTTCTTCAAGCCCTACGGCGGCATGTGGCGCCAGGCGCTGGAGGCGTTCGACGCGATGTTCGTGCAGAACGAGGAGTCGAAACGACTGCTGGCGGAGCTGGGATTCGACAACGCCGTGGTGGCGGGCGACACGCGCTTCGACCGTGTGGCCGAAATCGCCCGCGCGGCCCGCGACATCGAGATCGTGGAGCGTTTCAAAGACTCCGAGCGGCTCTTCGTGGCCGGTTCGACCTGGGGGCCGGACGAGGAGTTATTGCTCCGCCTGCTGGCCGACAATCCGGAAGTGAAATTCGTGATCGCGCCCCACGAAATGGAGGAGGCGCGCATCGCCCGTCTGCTCGCCGCAGCCCCGGGTGCTTCGATCCGCTATACGGAGTGCACGTCCGCGACGGAGCTGGCGTCGAAACGGCTGCTGGTGCTCGACACGGTGGGTATTCTCTCGTCAGTCTATCGCTATGCGACATGGAGCTACATCGGCGGCGGATTCGGCGTGGGCATCCACAACACGCTGGAGGCAGCTACGTTCGGGCTGCCGATCGCATTCGGGCCGAACTATGTGAAATTCAAGGAAGCCCGCGATCTGGTGACGCTGGGCGCCGCATGCTCCGTGGAGAACTACGAGCAGCTGGCAGCCTGGTTCGCCCCCTTGCGCGACGACGCGGAGCATCTGCAGCAAACCAGCCGCACGGCCAAAGACTACACGCTCAAACATCAGGGCGCCACGGAGATGATCGTCCGGACGATTTTCCACCGATAGGACAGAAAATCCGCCCGACTCCACCCGAAAGCGACGACTCCATACAACGGTCGCAAACAGACAGAAAGGCAAAATACTACTGAATTTCAGCAGCTTATTCGACATTCGAATAGAGTTTCGAACCTGCCCGCGATTCAACGGGCAGAGCAACCCTTGGGGCGAAATTCAACTTTTGCCGGTCATGATGTCCAGCACCAGCCGGTCGGTCGCATTCATGCCGTCGCGACCGATATCCGTGAGGTTGCGGATACATTTGTCCACATCCTCGTCGATGATTCCTTCGACCGGAGCGACGCAATGCCCGTCCATCGCCATCATGGCCGACAACACGGCCGTGGAGACGCCGCTCGCCAGTTTCATGGCGCAACTGGGCTTCGCCCCGTCACAGATCATGCCCGTGAGGTTGGCGATCATGTTCTTGACCGCAGCCGTTACCTGCGCGAATCCCCCGCCCATCAGATAGACGATGCCGCAACTCGATCCCGTGGCCGCCACTACGCACCCGCACAAAGCCGACAGACGGCCCAGGCTCTGCTTGATGTAGATCACGGTGAGGTGGCTCAACGTCAGCGCACGGATCGTCCGCTCCTCGTCGGCGCCGGTCTCCTCGGCATAGACCACCACCGGCAGCGTGGCGGCGATGCCCTGGTTGCCGCTGCCGGAGTTGCTCATCACGGGGATCATCGCCCCGGCCATGCGGGCGTCGCAAGCGGCCGATGTGTAGGAGAGGATGCGCGAAAAGATGCTGTCGCCGATGACCTGCAATTCGCGTTCGCACCGCAGCGTTTTCCCCACGCAATGTCCGAACTCGCCGCGGAACGACTGCTCGGCGGCGTTCTTGTTCAAACGCCGCGCTTCGAGTATGAAACGCAACTCGTCGACGGGTGTCGTGGTGGCGAAATCCCACACCCGCTGCAGCGAAAGAGGTAGGTCGCACGCCGTTTCCATATCGGCAGCCGGTGTCCGTTCGTCGAGTTCGACGCGCCCGTCGCACGCCGCATAGACGAACCGGGTATGTCCCCCGGCGATAACGGCCACGGCACGATGCCCGGCGGCTTCGGCCTCGACCTCGATATAGAGTTTCTCGGCGATACCCTCCTTCAGAGCGATGGATATACGCTTCCGGTCGATATAGCGTTTTCCGTGCTCCACCGCTTCGGGCGTGACGTCGCGCAACACCTCGAGTCCATATTCCGACCTACCTACGAGGGCGCCCAGCGCCACGGCGATCGGCAAGCCGATCATGCCGGTGCCGGGGATTCCGACACCCATGGCGTTTTTGAGCACATTGGCGCTCAACCGCACCGCTATCTTCTCAGGCAGCACACCGAGCGACTCGGCGGTGCGGGCCGTACACAAAGCCACGGCGACCGGCTCGGTACATCCGATAGCGGGAACGACCTCACGGCGGATGAGGTCGATGATCTGCTGACGTTCGGGGCGAGAAAGCATAGCGACGCAATTTAATCCTCGGCAAGAAAATCGAGCCTGCAGCACAACCGTGCAGGCCCGTCCCTGTCGAAGCGACGATTCGTTCGACAAAAATAACAAAATAATCCGCAGAAACGTCATTTTTGCGACAAATAGTCGCTCGAACGCTTCAACCCGAATGCAATCGGCCCGTTTCTCGAGACGCTCCGATCGCAAGATCGCCCCGCAGCCAGCGACTCCCGCATCGTACCCGATGTCCGCAACCACAAAAGACGACTTATCCGAGTCATCCCGGGATAGCAAAAAAGAGCTTCCCAATCACCGGGAAACTCTTCGAATAGCGCAAGGGGCCTACCCTATTTCACCTCGATCTGCCGGGCGACGGGCGTCGTCTCGGCCATGGTTTTCTTGGGGATGTCGATGGTCATGATGCCGTTCTCGACCCGCGCCGTGATCTTGTCGCGCACCACGTTGTCGGGCAACAGCAGCCCCTGCTGGAACTGCGTGTAGGAGAATTCGCGCCGCAAGTAAGTCTCCTTTTTCGACTCGTCGCCGCGCTGATCCTTATTTTTCTCCTCGGCAGGTGTCTCGGTGCATTTCTGCACGCAGACGATCAGCTCGTTGTCCTCGTTGATATGCACCTTGAAATCGTCGCGCGTCATACCGGGAACGGCGATCTCGACCCGATATCGGGTCTCGTCCTCGATGATGTTGACAGCGGGCGCGGCGGTACTCCGATGTTCGAGCCATCCGGGCGACAGGAAATCGCAGAAAATGCTGGGCAACCAATTGTTCTGGTTGCGTCTTGCTGGTGTCATTGGCAGTATGGTTTTATTGGTTCGACTTGTCCCGCATACATATCCGGGCATCGTCGATTCCGACAAATCCTATGCCAACGAAAAAACACCGCAACCGGGAATCCGGTCGATAAAAACGACACGCCCCGCATTGCTGCGGGGCGTTCAAGTGGTACAAAAAATTCGTCATGCAACGCATCCTAATAAACCTTGCAGGAAATAAATTCTATAAAAGCGATTCACAATAGGTTTGATTGACGACTCGAGCACGCAGAAACTGTTTATCTTTAAAATTGCGTGATATATTACGGACAATATCACCATAATTATCCCTCTCATCAGGCTTGAGATGGTAAAATGGTTTGATCGACACACAATTTTTGTGCTCGAATAATGTATGAAGCAACGTACGATCGGAATTGCCGCAAGAGTGCCCCATAATGCAAATCTGAAAACGACCTGACTCTGCAAAATCAAGCAATTGACGATAATTATCGGTTCTAAGATATCCCATTGATTTGATATATTCCAGATAACGATTGTCGTTCCGATCTTCCATGATTCTGTAATTATCATCCAACTCGTCGCCATAACCGAAAAGAATAGGATTATTCCGATCGTCGAGTTGGCCATGAATGTGGATAAGCTGCATCTGTGCCGCGCGACAATACGCTTGAGTAGTTGCAGTATAATTGAAATCAAGCAACAATATCTTCTCTGGAGTACATAGATAAGACGGCATTTCGTTCATATTCTCTATTATATATCTCTGTTTAGACTCCCGATCCCCGTGTTTACAAATCTCATTCACACAAGCACAAACAACGTTCCTTTCCTCCTCCGATTCCGGACCCAACCAAATGCCGAGTCTTTGTTCTCGGTTGATTACGTTGACTCTTTGCAGAATGTGTTTGGCCAACATAGATTGTGGGGTTTCCAGGACATTGATATCTTCTGTTTTGAACGGAGCGAATATTTTTTGTTCGATTGGTCTTATTGGTACTGGGGATTCTATCTTTTTCAAATAGATCTCAAGTAAACTCTGCAACTTCCCAAAATCCTTGTTTAAAGCAGTCAGATGCTCAATTTCATGTTCCGGCTCCTTATCCCGCGACTTGAGCACATCCATCAATGCCGAATAGTATTCATTTTCAACATCAACCCAATTACAAAGCGTGGCATTCGACAAACGTTCGAAAAATTGACTTCGAAACGACAGCTCCAGATGGTCAGCATATTGCTTCAACAGCCGCTGCACATCAAAATAGGAATAACAAAAGCCATCAACACAAACATTGCGGTCATGGCGCTTTTTTATGACTATGAAATCGTCGCTGTAGGAGGATAATATCTGTGACTTACAAATCTTTTGTGCGACTTGCGTCCAATAATCATCTATAAACTCCTTGTAACTCGTGGGCAATCCATGTGCCTTATCAAAGCCGTTACCAATCAATACGATTCGATTCATGCCTTTAAAAATCGATATTAGAAGTCACCATGATTATGACCTATACTTCAAAAAGCATCTTGATATTGCATGTATACAAGGCCAGATACTTAAAAAGTAAAATCGAAAAGATGCAGCAGTAAAATTATTTATCACCTACTATCTTCTTTAATTTTAATGATTCTCTACATATCTCAAAACTTTCAAATACAAATCATCTACATATTTCCTCTGTTCAGCACCTGTATATGCATAGTTATTAAGACCTGGAGCACTATTAATCTCTAATAACACATAATTATCGCACCATTTTTCTATATTCGGTGCCAAAATATCTATGCCGCACAGCAATAAATTCATATCTTTCGCCACAGATACCGCTAAATCTTTAAATTCACTCGCAATCTTATTCGTCAATTCTAATGTCGTACCTCCCGAAGATAAATTGGCATTATGCAATAGCACGACCTTTTCATTTCTCAATGGAATGGATTCCAGTGTTTTTTGCTGCTGATTCAAATTTGCTTTTATTCTAAAATCCTCGATATCTATCTCTTTTCCGGGCCGTCCATCATTGATAAATTCCTCTTTCTTTTTTCCTAACAACTGTGCTATCGTTAATTTCCCATCTCCTATAACAGTCAAAGGGATTCGTTGATATGCAGAAATTACGTCGTTTCCCAATACGACAATTCTATAATCCGAATAATTATCATAAAATTTCTCTATCAACAGAACATCCTCCTTTGTTTTCAATATTTTATTAGCGACCTCATAATATTCATTTTCATTGTTTACTTTACAAACTAATACACCTTGGCTTTTATCATTCGGCTTCAAAATAACGGGGAACCCTATTTCTCTTATAAATTGAAGACCATCTGCCAATCCTCTATTATGTCTAATATCATAATCATGCATAGAAAAAGTCTTCCCAATCGGCACCCGATATCCAAAATGAGATAAGAAACAATTGGTTTCGA
The DNA here is from genome assembly GCA_964431265.1 of uncultured Alistipes sp. Classification (GTDB taxonomy): domain Bacteria; phylum Bacteroidota; class Bacteroidia; order Bacteroidales; family Rikenellaceae; genus Alistipes. The sequence continues at coordinate 12,199 of CAYSJF010000015.1, forward strand.
ATTTGTTCTTCGTTACAGAAACCGTACTTGATATATTTACATTGATACGGTTATTTTTAAAGAATATCCTTTTCCCGTTCTGGAAAATAATTATACCATACTTCTTATATGTTGGTTCTATAAATGTTGTCGCATTAAGCTGGGGAGCTAAACGCTCTATTAATTGAGATATATTTTCACAGGCAATCATGTTCATTTGAGTATTGAAATAAATATTCTAAAGCTTTTCGGTATATATTTTTTGTAATATTATAATAATCATAATATTCATCTTTCGGTTGCATTGCAAAGTTCTCTATCATTATTCCCGAATTAACCTCCATTACATAATATTTTCCATGTATGGAGACAATATCTATCGAGGCGAATTTTATATTGAGAATATCGGCAACTTTCAACACTAATTTTGATATATCATCTTTAATTTTCGTATCTTCTACGATTACGGCTGTTGCCCCATTGCCTAAATTATGCTTCCACGAAATAATTTTTTTCTCGCTTTGCGGCAATACCATATTTAAATCGCTGTCTAAATTCTCCAAATAACCAATACCATTCTCTTTGTATTTATTTATAATCAATGTAGCCAAATTGTCTTTCCCATTTCCAACAACAAAGGGTCTGTCTTTTAAATAGAGAAGAACAATTTCGTTATTCAAAAAAATCGCTCTGTACTCGCTATCTATGTTGTAAAAAGGGCAAAGACATAAATCACGATATTTCGAAAACATTTTTTGCACGACACTTTCCAACTCTATTTGATTGGATATTTTGTACACATCATTACCGCCGGTTCCTTTATTCGGCTTACAAATAACTTGATAGTCGGCTCCATTTTTATGCTTTTGTACATAGTCTAATATGTCTTTCCAGCAGCCATTTTGCCCAGTATATTTTACCTGCAAATTATAATTAAAAAATAATTTATGCTCAATCGCATCAATCTGATGATGAGCTAAAATTTCATATGTAGCTGTTTTATCCTTCGCTATTAATTGAGTCGCCGCAGAATTGAGATCCCATTCATATCCATAGATATAATGAGTCTGTCCACCTTTTTTCAAACAAATAATCCAATTTTCCGATAGAAATTGGGCATCGAACTCTAACTCTTCCGACAACTCTTTTATAACTTTGATAAGAATTCGCTGTTTGTTTAAATGCTTCATGATTTTTTCTATTTTTAGCAAAAATACTAAATTTAGCGAATAAAGCAATAGATGTATTTAGTTCTATCGAACAAAAAATCATCTATATTTTGAAGTGCCAAATAAAAAACGACCTTGCCAAATTACTATGTAATAGCACCTATTTTTAATACGAACAATCAAAAGAGGCGATATCTATCTCCCATTCAATAAACTTCATAAAGTTCCCTGTAAACACACGAAAATTACAAAAAGATTTTACTGAAGAATATCGTAAAAACTTTATGTATTTGATCCATCAAAATATTGGGTTACGGATTTAGCCCGCAGTTGTGTCTAAATTGTATACCCGCCAAAAAACGAAACAGCCGCCTGCATCGCTGCAAGCGGCTGTTTCTCTGCGTGGTACCACCGGGAATCGAACCAGGGACACAAGGATTTTCAGTCCTTTGCTCTACCAACTGAGCTATGGCACCATCCCGACAAAAACGGAATATTCCGTATTATCGTGTCGCAAAGGTACGAATAAATTTTGAATTTGCAATACTTTTTCAAAAAAATCACTGCAGCGCCATACCGTCCGACCCGTCGGAAAAGAAAAAACAACGCAGCAAATGCAGCAGTCGAAAACGAGAAAGAACAAAGTGTTGCAACAAGTATAAAAACAGCAGGTTGCCCGCAAAGGACAACCTGCACAAAAATGGAGTAACCGGGAACTAATCGCTGAAGCATGCGCCGTAGAACTCGGCGGGCATGCCGCCATCGTCGACGAGCTTGAGCTGACCCATGACGTAAGAGCCGAACGTAACGGGCGTCCACTCGATTTTGAACGTCTTGCCGACCCAGAATTGGGCGAAAGCGAGAGCCGCCGAAGCTCTGGAGCAGAAATAGACGCCATTACCGTACGTGTCGTCCTCGAAAGTCATTTGCGTGACGGTGAACTCGTCCCCGGCTTCGTTGAACGTGAGGTAGTAGGTCATATATCCGGAATAGCCGCCCACGACCCATTCTACAACCAGACGCGGCTGCCCCGATTCCGTGGTCGTGAATTCAAGCACAACGAGCTGCAACTGCATTCTGAATGCGGAATACAATCCGACATTGGCCTGCTGCATCAGATAACCGAACTGGTTGTCGGCCTGTGCCGTCGAGGGGAACATAGACAGAATGGTCTGCATGACCGTGTAGAGCTTGCCCGGACCCAACATGTAGTGGAGCGGGAAAATCGGCTCGGCCTGTGCCTCGACAGCGGCCTGTTCGCCGTCGACTACGGCGCTGTACTGCTGCGCCTCCTCGTTCCAGGCGAATCCGGTGATGGACTTGCCTGCGATGACGACCGGTTCGACCAGCGCGATATTCTTGTTCTGTTCGATCTTCACATCGCCGGAGATTTCAGCCATCTTACCCTCTTCGTCGATATAGAAGAACGTGTTGGAACGTCCGTTGAAAAGCACGTTGACCGTGACGTCGCCCACCGGGAAATAGCAGTTCAACCCTTGCTGATAAGTGATCGCATCGATGATCACCGACATCAGGCCGCCCGCCTCGATGGAGGCTTTCTCCTCGGCCGTGGCCTTGCGCAACGATGCGTCGACGCGATTGACCCGACCGATCAGCGTGAAAACGCCGTCGGCATAGCCCTCGATCTCGAATTCGAAGTCGGTGCCGAGGCCCATGTTGCCCGAACCGCCGCTGATTTCGTTGTCGGGGTCGTTGATGATCGAAAGATAGGAATAGGTGTCGAACGAGAGCGTGGGACGCTGCAACGAGCGGATGTTGTAGGTCGAAGTCTTGGCCACGCCGTTCAACTCGGTGTAATAGAAGTTGTCGGTGTACATGGTCACCTTGTTGTCGTCGGTGAAGCTCATGTGGAACCGATAGTAGCCTTCGTCGGTCATCACGTCGGCGATCCACCCGTTCTCGGCCCCCGCCAGCTCGGCGATGTAGCTCTTGATGACCGCATCGACGCGTGCGTCGGCGCTGTCGTCCATGGTGATGACGGTCTCTTCGCAACCCGCCAGGAACGCAACGACGCAGAAGGACGCTAATATGCTCAACAGTTTTTTCATGTTCTGCAAGTTTTAGGATTAAACAATTACTCCGTGGGAGGAGTGGCCAGCACCGTGGCGATCGCCTCCTGGACGTAGGTTTCGAGACCCTTGTTGCCCATTTCGTCGTCGAACATCTCGATGCCCCACGTGTCGCGCATGTAGGACTCCACCATGGAGAGTTTTTGGGTCAGAGCGCCGTAGGCGTCGGTGATCTGCGACTGCCGGGCCGAAGCGCAAACCACGTTGTCGAACCAATCCTTGCCGTAGACCAGCACCATGGAGAAGACCTCGACGAAATCGTCGTCCTTGTTGTTCATGCCGTAGTTGCGGGTGAAACCGCGCTGGTAGGACTGCGGTTGATTGTCGTTGGGGCTGCTCTTGTCGTAGTCTTTCCACCCCGTCGAATCGTAGAATCCGGCGCTGATGTCCTGGAATGTCTTGTCGAACATCACCGTCTGGTGCATGATGTGTCCGAACTCATGCAGAATCACATGCAGGAACGACTTCACCTGGGCCTCGTCCTGGGGATCGAACGTATTGACGTTCATCAACAGAATCTTGCGACCGCCCTCGGCCTGTCCGAGCTTGATCGAACCGCTCTGGTATTCGGGACTGCCGACGAGCACCACCTTCTTGGGCGCGAGCCGGCAAAGGAAATCTTTGCCGCCGGAGGCCTGGAAGAACGGCTCGAACCACACGTCGCGAATGGCAGCCAGCATGGGTTTCACCAAGCCGTATTCCACGGGAACCAGGCGGGAAGTGGTGATATTGGAATACATCTGCGCCGCATCCCAGCGGTAGATCACCTCGATGTTGTAGGGCACCGTGAAGTTCTCGTAAAGCCACTGGTCAAGTTCGTTGGCGATCTCCTCCGTGCCGCCCAGACCGGGAATGACCAGATCGTCGGCGATGGTCTCCTTCTCCCGGCACGAGAACGCACCGAGCAGCAGCGCCGCGCAGAGAAGCAGCAGCATTATTCTTGTGTTTTTCATACTTTTTCGATATTTAGGTTGCGACAAACTAATTCCAGGGCTGCGGGATATGGTCGTAGGGATTCATCTGCAAGCCCGAAAGCTCGGCATTGCGCGGAAGCTGCACCACGCGACGGTCGTCGTCGGGCGTAAGCACGCTGCTCTCGCCTGTGATCATGGTATGCTCTACGGGAATGTTCCAGCGCAGGATGTCGAACCAGCGCATGCCCTCGTAGAGGAACTCCGTGCGGCGCGCATCGAGGATCATGAGGATCAGGGAGCGCTGGAGCTGCCCCTCGTAGGTGGCGGGATCGGTGGTGAAACGGCCGGCGTTGAAGCTGTTGAACAGATAGTTGCCGGGCATGGAGAGCGACTCCTCGTAATAGTTCACCAACTTGTCGCGCGAGAGGTAGCATCCCGTGATCTGGGCATTCACACGATTCTGCACATACATGGTCAGGTCGTGGATCGCCTTGTCATACTCGCCGGTCATGGCATAAGCCTCGGCACGGGCCAGAATCAGCTCCTCCTGACGGAACAAGCTCAACCGCACGTGCGGCTGACCGGTCACGTCGTCGTCGGATTTGAAATCCTCGTACATCTTGGGAATATACGACGGCGAATTGGGGGCTGCAGCAGAAAAGCCGTAAGAGGGCAGATTCCAGCCGTAACCCGTCGCGTTATTGCCCGTAATGGCAGCGAGATTCTTCTTCGAATAATTGTAGCGGGTGAAATAATTGGACTCGGCAATACGATCCAACAGCGAATAAGGCTCGCACGAAAGCAGCACGTGGGCCGACTTGGGATCGGTGAAACTCAAACCGATGCCTTCGGGAGCGCCGGGCACGTTGCGGTAGTTGTCCCAGTTGTAGAAGTTGGCACCGCAATAGAGGAACGCCACGTCCTGATAGGGATGCGGAATGACGACCGGCGTACCGTCGGCATTGACCAGCGGCCCGGAAGCATTTTGCAATGTCGCGAAAACCGTCGGCTGGGGAATCTGCTGCGAGACGAGCGCAATGACCGTGGGATAGTCGCGCTCGAACAGCGCCACGCGCACGGCGAAAGCCCGGGCCGAAGCGAGGGTGAAGTGGAATTTGGGCTGCTCGTAATCGGCCGAAGTGCCGACATGGGCCATGCCCTCGGTCAGGTCGGTTTTGACCTTTTCGAGCGTCGAAGCGACCGTACCGCGGTCGTAGTGCTTGAACACCTCGTCTTCCGGTTCGGCGACATAGGGAATACCGGGTTTCGAAGCCCGGTTGGCCTCGTCGAAGAAGTCGGAATGAATGGTCAGCAGGCAGAAATGCGCATAGGCGCGGCACAGCAGAGCTTCGGCCCGGTAGACCTCCGACCCCTTGGGGTTGCCCAGCTCGTCGAGCGCGGCGAGTGCATGGTTGGCTGCGGCGATCGCCTTGTAGCAAGCCGTCCAATAAGCCTCGTTGTCGTCGGAACCTTCGATCGAGGTGTGCTCTTCCCAGCGATAGTTGGTATACTGGAAGCTGAAAGAAGTGCCGGGCTGCGAACCGCGCAGGGTCGCACCGAGATCGGTGTAACCGTCGCAGCGGGGTTCGAGGGCCGTGGCATAGAAACGATAGGGATAGGCCGAAACGAGCAGGGCCTTGACCTTCTCCACGTTGTCGATCTGCGTGCGGTTGTCGGGCATGGTGTCGAGGAAGTCGCCGCAACCGCCTGCTCCGAGCGCCACGAACGCCGAAGACAACGCTATAATCAATTTTCTCATATTCGTCAAAATTTTAGGTGTCATGCAATTAGAAGCCGAGGTTCAGCGACAGGGTGAACTGCGTGGTGGAGGGCATGGCCACACCGCCGGTGTTGAAGAACTCGGGATCCTGACCGTTCAGGGCCTTGTCGGAGTAGAGCAACCACGGATCCTTGACCGTCAGACGCAAACCCGCGGTCTTGAAGAAGCGCGACTTGCTGACCAGCGCGGGCGAGAAATCGTAGTTGATCGAAACGGACTTCAAGCGGATGAAGTCGCCCTTCACGACACGGGCCGTCGAATAGTTGTAGTTGACATAGGGATAGTTGTTCGACCCGAGCGAGATCGACTGGTGCACCCAGTCGGCGATGGCGGGCGAAAGGTTGTCGCCGGTCATCAGGAAACGATCCTTGAACTCGTTGGACATGGCGTCCAGGTCGCTGTACTGCGAGGCATAGGCCGGCGTGAGGCGGATCTTGCTGCCGAACTGGTAGGTGAAGAACGCATTGAGCGAGAAGTTCTTGTAGCGCAACGTGGTGTTGAAACCGCCGGTGATCTTGGGGTCGACCGTGCCCTCGAACTTGAGGAACTCGGTCTCGGTACCTTGCATGTAGATGTCGGTCGACTCCTCGCCGTCGGCATTCTCGAACAGCGGAATACCGGTCTCGGGGTCAAGGCGCGAGAAGGGAATCGAGAAGAGCGAGTTGACGGGATAGCCGTTCTTGTTGCCGCCCTCGCCGCGCACCAGTTCGTAGACGGCGGGCATGTTCTGGGCGTTCTTGATCTCGTTGGCCGAGTAACCGAACGTGAGGTTGGCCGTCCAGCTCCAGTCCTTGGTGCGGATCATCGTACCGCCGATCGTGACGTCGAAACCGTGGGCGTCGAGGTCGGCGAAGTTGGCCAGCTTCCAGGTGAAACCGCCCACGCCGGGGGTCTTCACCACGTCGATCAAATCGAAGCTCTTGCGGCTGAAGTAGTCAAACGAGAAAGTCAGCCGGTTGTCGAAGAACGCCATGTCCACACCGGCGTTGAACTGGTAGCTCTTTTCCCACGTGAGGTCTTTATTGCCCAGTGCGTCGATAGTGATCTGGTTCTCGGTGAAGCCGGGGCGATAGACCTGCGAATTGTAGAACAGCGCAGCGGCGTTCGAGGCGTTGGGCATGCTGGCCGTCAGACCGTAGCTCACGCGCGGACTCAACACGTCGAGCCACTCGACATCCTCCATGAACGCTTCGTTCTGGATGTTCCACTTAGCACCGAAGTTCCACGTAGGCAGCCACCGGGCGCTGGACGCCGCACCCAGCGAGTTGGTGCCGTCGTAACGCACCGTAGCCGAAACGGAGTATTTCCGGTCGAACGCATAATCGGCATTGAGGTAGAAGGCCGCGAAGCGGTCGCGGTAGATTTCCGACGTGAACAGATCGCGCTGACGGTCGCTCATCATGCGATAGAACAGCGGGTTGTTGTAGACCACGCCGCCCATATAATATTGGTAGCCGGCCTGCGTCGACGTTTCGCTGGTGCGATCGAGATACTTGATCTGCGTACCGGCCAGTACGCTCAACTCGTGGGTGCGGACGTTGTTGTCCCACACCTTGTTATAGGCGAACGACGCGCGCAGCTCGTAGTTGAGCAGCGTATTGTTGGCCGTGTCGTAGAAACCGCCGCGCTCCATGACCGACACCGGTTCGGCGCTCAAATCCTCCTTGTTCGTCCAGAGGAAGCGGTTGCGCGAACGAATGGTCGAGTTGCCGTCGGCGCGATAGGCTCCGGCGACATTGGAGTTCTCGGTGATCTTATGCACCTGATCGCTCTTCACGTAGCGCAACATGCCCGTGAAGTTGAAGCGCAAGCCCTTGACGATGTTATAGTTGAACTCGCCCTGTACTTTGGCGTCCATGACATTGAGTTCGATCTTATTCTCGCGCAGCTCGTTGAGGATGTTGAACGGCGCGAAGTTCATGGTCACATACTCCAGATTGCCGTCGTTGTCGTAGGGACGCACCGCACGGCTGGTGTTGAGCGCATAGCTGAAGGGGTTGATGTCGAAATCGCGCGACCACTCGCCGCTCACCACGTCTACTTCGCGCGTATAGGAACCGGGTGCCTTCTGCTGACGCAACGACGCCACGGCCAGCAAGCCTATCGAAATCTTACGGCTGATGTCGTACTCGTTGCGGAAGTTGAGGGTGTAGCGGTTCACCTTGTCGGCGATCGTCCAACCCGCATCGTTCAGGAAACCGATCGACGCATAGGTGCGCGACCGATCCGTACCCGTCGACACGCTCAACGAATGCTCCTGCTGCAGATTGTGCGTGAAGAGCAGATCGAACCAGTCGGTATTGGCCTTGGCATAGTTCAACAGGAACGCATTGCGCGCCTCGCGCGTGTTGACCAGACCGAAGCCCGTAGCGGGATCGTAGGCGTTGATCGCATTGTACATCAGGCCATAGACGCCCGAATTGGACGAATTGACGATGTCCTGGTTCAAAAGCCCCTTGCGCTCCAGCTCCGAATAGACGGCCATCTGGTCGGCGGAGTTCATGATGTCGAACTTCGAATAACGGGGTTTGGTGCGGATGGTAAAGTTGCCCGTGTAGTTGATGCGCGGTGCACCCTGCTTGCCTTTCTTGGTGGTGATGACCACCACGCCGTTCATGGCGCGGGCACCGTAGAGCGCCGTAGCGGCGGCATCCTTGAGGATGTCGAACGACTCGATATCGGCGGGGTTGATGCCGGCCACCGACGAACCGAGCAGCGTGGTGGGGTCGCCGCTGGAAAGCTGGTCGTTGGAAATCTCGACCACATCCTCCAATACGACTCCGTCGACCACCCACAAGGGTTTGTTCTCGCCGGAGAGCGACGTCACGCCGCGGATACGCACTTTGGGCGCCGAACCGAACGTGCTCGACACGTTCTGCACCGAGACGCCGGCCACCTGCCCTTCGAGCATGCGGCTCACGTCGCTCACACCGGCGATGGCGATATCTTCGGCACTGATTTTCACCGACGAACCGGTGAACGTCTCTTTCTTGGCGTTCTTGAATCCGGTCACCACCACGTCGTCGATCTTCGTGGCCGACTTGACGAGTTCGACGGTCACTTTGGTCGTGCCTTTCGCAATGGCGACCTGGCTCTCCTCGTAGCCGAGGAACGCCACGGTCAGCACATCCTTGCCGGCGGGCAACATGATCTGGAAATCGCCCCGCGCGGAGGTGACGGTGCCGACCGAAGTGGCATTCACGGTCACGGTTGCGCCGACGATCGGAGTCCCGTCCTCGGCGTCGATCACCGTACCCGATATCCTAATCTGGGCGAAAGCGCTCGCCAGGCCCAGATTAGCGATGATCAGTAAAAGGATAAATTTTCTCATGCACAATCTAATTTTAGAGATTTCGTGTAACAACTGTCGCTCTGCAACCTTCTATTCCAACCACCGCCCCGACCGTTGCGCATCCCCGGTCGAGTAAGTTTTTTAAAATAAAAAAGGCAGAAGCGGAAACAGACGCACAAAGACACTGTTTTTCAGTACATTATAGTCGAACTCTCAAAATGTGATCGAGAGCGGATAATCTGTTGGCGCTCAATGCGAAACGCCCTGCCGCCGACAACGATGCGTTTCGGCGGGGTCGCTAAAAGTAACCCGATGATCCGTTCAACGCGCGGCAAATAAGCCGTTTAGGCCGATTCATATATCAAAAGGAGGGTGCTATATCGTTACCTTTAACGCGGAATATCGAAGTAGAACCTAATTGCAAACAGCATGAGAAACACATTTCGGATACTATTCTATCTCAAGAAGAATGCGCCGCTTCGAAACGGCCACGTGCCGGTCATGGCCCGCATCACGATCTGCGGGCAGCGGACACAACTGTCGACGCATCTATCTGTGGATCAACGATACTGGTGCTCGGCGACCGGACAGCTGACGGGACGCGGACGGGCAGCCGGCGAAATCAACCGCCAGCTGCTGGACATCCGCTACCGCATCGAGCAATGTTATCGCACGCTTTTTCTGACCGGGACGCCCGTCACTCCGGTCATGGTCAAGGAGGCTTATTTCGGTACCTCGCGATGCCGCTGCCGGCTGCTGGAGTTTTTCCGCCGGCACAACGACGAATTCGGCCGCATGGTCGGCGTCAGCCGATGCCGGGCCACCCATAGTAAATATAGATGTGTCTGCCGGCATCTGGAGCGTTACGTCGAAACGACCTACCGGCGGGCCGATCTCGGGTTCGACGAACTCGACAACAAGTTTCTCTCCGGATTCCATGCCTACATCGTCCGGCAATGCGGCCGCAAGAAAAATACGGCGTGGGTCTACATGATTGCCTTGAAACATATTTTGATGCTGGCCCGCAGCAAGGGGTACCTCAAGCACGACGTGTTCGCCGGATACAAGTTGAGCAGCGAATTCGTTAGCCGCAATTATTTGACGGTCAGTGAAATCAACAAATTGATCCGAACCGATCTCCCTGCCGGAACGTTGCAACGCATACGCGATGCGTTCCTGTTCAGCTGTTTCACGGGATTGTCCTATGTCGACCTCCGCGACCTCACCCGGCGCCAGATCCAACAGTCCGCCTCCGGCCCCTGGTGGCTCGATCTGGCCCGCCGCAAGACCGGCACCGAAGTGAGCGTCAGGCTGTTCGCCCTGCCGCATTCGATTCTGCAGCACTATTTGCCGGAGGCGCCCGACATCCCGATTTTCGGTTTGCCGGGCAACGGATGGTGCAACCGGTGTCTGCGCCGGATCGCAGCGGCGGCGGGCATCGACAAACGCATCACGTTCCATGCGGCCCGCCATACGTTCGCCACTACGATCACGCTGTCGCAAGGCGTTGCCATAGAGACGATCAGCAAATTGTTGGGCCACAAAAATATCCGCACCACTCAAATCTATGCGGTCATCACCCATGCGATGCTCGACAGCGAGATGAACCGACTCTCCGAAAAGATCGATTCGGCCTATCCGCAGCTCGCCGCGGAAGCCTCCGCGGCCGAAAACGACTCGTCCGCGGATTCGCAATCCGGGCAGGAAACCCCGAATTCCCCGAAAAAGCCGAAAAAGTGTCCGGAAAGGCCATTACAAATCGTAACCCACACTTAAAAATCTTTAACGAATTATAATATCGAAAATGCTTTTTTCAAAACAATTATCGCATTATTAAATTTTCTAAAGAATATTCTTGGATGTTACTCGCAGATGCCCTATCTTTGTCCTGAACTTTTTATTTTAAAAAAACATTAAAATTAACGTTTATGGTAAGAAAACTCGTACTATCGTTAATTGCTGTTCTGGGGGGAGGCATCCTGCTTTCCACGGCTCAGAACCGGCAGGTGTCCGGTAGCGTATCGGGCCCCGACGGCGCTCCTGTCGCAGGTGCGACCATCATGGTCGATGGTACGCTCGTCGGCACCACTTCCAACGCGGACGGCAGCTTCACCATCTCGGCTCCGGCCGACGGGTCGCTCCTCGTCTCGTTCATCGGCTACGAGAGCACGCTCGTACCCATCGCCGGCAAAACGCGTATCGCCGTCACGTTGAAGGAAGATTCCCACTCGATCGACGATGTGATCGTCGTAGCATACGGTACGGCCAAGAAAGAGGCGTTTACCGGTTCGGCTTCCGTCATGAAATCCGAAGACATCGGCAAGCGCCAGGTGTCCAACATCTCGAACGCCCTGGCAGGCGCCGTATCGGGCGTGCAGGCCGTATCGAGCAACGGCCAGCCCGGCAGCTCGTCGTCGATCCGCATCCGTGGCGTCGGCTCCATGTCGGCCAGCAGCGCTCCGCTTTACATTGTGGACGGCGCGCCCTACGACGGTTCGCTCTCGTTCATCAACTCGGCCGACATCGAGTCGATCTCGGTGCTCAAGGACGCTTCGGCTTCGGCCATCTACGGTGCCCGCGGTGCCAACGGCGTGGTGGTCATCACCACCAAGAAAGGCAAATCGCGCGACGCCGTCATCAACTTCGATGCCAAATGGGGTACCAACTCGCGCGGCGTGGCCAACTACGACGTGATCGACAATCCCGGTCAGTACTATGAGCTGGCCTACAAGTCGTTGTACAACAACCGCCGCTACGCCGGCAGTTCGGCGGCCGACGCTCGCGCCTATGCCAACTCCATGCTCTTCGACCCCACGAACGGCGGTACGGGTTACAACGTCTACACCGTTCCCGAGGGCGAAACGCTCATCGGCGCCAACGGCAAGCTCAACCCCAATGCCAAACTCGGCTACTCAGACGGACAATATTACTATACGCCCGACGACTGGTACGACGAGCTGTTCGGCAACGGCAACCTGCGCCAGGAGTACAACGTCTCCATCGCCGGTTCGTCGGATCGCCTCAACTACTACATGTCGGCCGGCTATCTGGACGACGCGGGTATCGTCAAGAACTCGAACTTCACGCGCTATTCGACCCGTCTGAAAGCCGACTACCAGGCTAAGAAGTGGCTCAAGGTGGGCGGCAACGTAGGCTTCTCGCACTCGATCACCGATTCGCCCTCGGGTCAGACCACGTGGGGCTCGTCGGCCAACCTCTTCTATCTGGCCAACCTCATCGCCCCGATCTACCCGATGTACGTCCGCGACACCGACGGCAAGATCATGCGCGACGAGCACGGCAACAAGATCTACGACTCGGGTGCCAACACCAATCAGACCCGTGCGTTCTCCGGCGGCGCCAACCCCATGATTTCGCTGGAGCTGGATACGCACCGCACGCTCACCGACGCGTTCAACGGTACGTGGTACGCCACCGTGACGCCCGTCGAGGGGCTGAACCTCACGGCCAACATCAACACCAACCTGACGAACCAGCGCGCCAACACCGCCTATAACCCCTACTACGGTTCCTACGTGGGCGAGGGTTATGTGAGCGTGGCTTCGCAGCGCGTTTTCAGCGTCAACCAGCAGTATCTGGCCTCCTACACCAAGACCTTCGCCGAGAAACACAACCTCGACATTCTGGCCGGTTTCGAGTCCTACAAGCTGAAAATCCAGTATCTGGGCGGTTCGAACACCAACATGTTCAACCCCTCGATTCCTGAGTTGGACAACACCATTTACGAGACCCCGCGGGTATCCTCGAATACGGATTCGTACTTCACGATGGGTATCCTCTCGCGTCTGCAGTACAACTACGACGAGAAATACTTCATTTCGGCTTCGTATCGCCGCGATGCTTCGTCGCGCTTCCACAAGGACAACCGTTGGGGCAACTTCGGTTCGGTCGGTGCGGCATGGCTCATCTCGAAAGAGGATTTCCTCGGCGGCGTGAACTGGATCGACATGTTGAAGCTCAAGGTATCCTACGGTATCCAGGGTAACGACGACCTGCTCGACCAGAGCGGTTACAGCAACTACTACCCCTACCTCGACCAGTATGCCCTCGGGCGTGTCGACGGCGACTTCTCGCTTTCGCTCGACTACAAAGGCAACAAGGACATCACCTGGGAGTCGTCGCACTCGTTCAACGTGGGTGTCGAATTCGGGTTCTGGCAGGGCCGCTTGAGCGGTAGCGTCGAGTACTTCTCGCGCAAGACCTCCGACATGCTCTATTACATGCCCGTTCCGCCGTCGCTGGGTTACTCCAACCTGCCGGTCAACGTGGGTTCGATCCGCAACTCGGGCGTCGAGGTAGAGTTGAGCGCCGACATTCTGCGTTACAAGAACTTCTCGTGGAACGTCAACCTCAACATGCTGCACTACAAGAACAAGATTCTCTCCTTGAGCGATAACGTCGCCGAGAAGGGCATCCGCGGCTCGATGTCGATCCGCGAGGTGGGCGGTTCGATCTACGACTCCTATCTGCCGACCTACGCCGGCGTCGATCCCTCGACCGGTAAGTCGCTGTGGTACGTCG